>JAZRHO010000001.1:0-30725 GCA_045644805.1 Eubacteriales bacterium
ACATGGCTACGATCCGACTTCCTGAAAGTATCATTTCAACGTTGGCATATTTGCTGAGCACCTCGTCCCAAAGAACTCTGGGATGCACTGTTCCTCCGGTTGCAACCTCTCCCCAATTTGCGTCGCCTATGTTCTCGTGCGGAAGCGTTCCTTCTTCATCGTCAATAATAGCGCCGTCCTTCTGAACGAACTGGTGAAGCGTGATTATTGCTCTGTAATCATAGTTAGCTTCAAGAATTCCGGAAAGCCACGTAAGTACTTCCTCGGAGGGTGCCCAGTCAAGAGTAACTATAAGCCACTTATCGTCACCGACTGTAACTTTTCTAAAAGAATTTTCTATTTTATAAGCGGTTTTATTTTCGTCGGTATACTCCTCAAAGAAGCCTCCCATAGGTCTTCCCGCAGTGTCCTGCTTATTCGAGAGTGCCAAAATATCCTCGTAATAGTCAGAGCCTTTTCCGAAGGTATTATTCATGCCTGATGAAATATCATGATTTCCTCTCACGAGAGAGTATGGAATATTTGCGTCATCAAGTATAGCAAACGATTCCTTTGCTATCGTCCACTCGGCACTATAGTAAGTGCCGCTTGATTGATATGTATTCGTAATATCTCCAAGTCCAAGCACGTATTGGATATTTTTGCTTTCCTGGTTATTTTTTATCCAGTTGTAAAGCTGCTCAGTGTACTCGGTATTATTTTCCGCGTCATAAATGCTTATACACTGAGTATCACCTACTACGGCAAAGGAATATTCATAGTCAACTCCCTTTACCAAGGTTTTCTCCGGTGACGCTATAAAGCTTTCCTCCTTTATTGCCGCCGATGAATTAACACATATGAAACATCCAAAAAGTGTAATCACTGTTATAAGTACAGCAATTAATTTTGTTTTTTTCATAGTTTTTCTCCTTCTCTCTTTATTCGTTGTTTATTTTTTATTTTAACTTATTGTTGATAAAGGATGATATGTTGTAATATTGACAAATCGAGATAAATGATGTATAATTGACAAAAATTGATAGGAGAGTAAAAATGAGAGTACAAGCAGATAATTTCGGAAATGAGATTGTTTTCAAGCATCAGATTCATAACAAAGTCTATACTTATCCTGCTCATATTCATCAGTTTTCCGAGCTCATATTTCTGCTCGATGGAGAGATAACTCTCACCGTTGACGGCAAAGCTCAAAAGCTTAAATCAGGCAGCGCAGCCCTTATCTTTCCTTTCCAAACCCATCAATTTCACTCTCATGGAAAAGTAAAATGTGCAATGTACCTATTCTCCGCGTCTATACTTTCATCGTTTTTTACAAGCCACGACGGAAAGGTTGGAGAACGCTCAACGTTCGTTCCTTCAGACGCAACCGTGTGCCATTTCAAAGAAAAAATATTAACCGAAATAGATCTGTCACTGTACAGCGTTAAAGCCTTTTTATATCTCGTTATGAGTGATTATCTTTCGCAAAATCGCTTGATAGACAGTTTTTCCGATACAACGGTCGCATCAAAGGTTGCAACGTATATGACCAAGCATTTTTCCGAGCAAATATCCATAAGCTCCGTAGCAGCAGCCATAGGATATAGTCCAAATTATCTGTCTCACTGCATTCAAAAGCTTTTTAATCTCAACTTTTGTTCATTTTTAGCTTCGTTAAGAGTCGATAAGGCACGAAAGCTTCTTGTTGAAACCAACAAATCCTGTATAGAAATCTGCTATGAATGCGGGTTTAATAGTGAACGAACATTTCACCGTCAATTTAAGAGTATTACCGGTAAAACCGCAAGCGATTACAGAGAGAGCTATGCCTGCAAATCTATAAGAGGACCAAAAATAGAATATTATAGTCTCCCTAGTTAATATTATATCATTTTAAATTTTTATCTTACTGCCAAAAGCATTGACACAACTGCCAAAAAATGATATTTTGAACGGTATTTTACTAATACCGAAAAACAGTTAAAAGAACCTACGTATTCTCAAACACGATTTCGATAACTAACTAAATTGCAACCATAGTGAAAATATTGACATTATTTTCTTAGTATGATATAATACCTTTCGTAACTCGGCTAAAAAATGCTTTAGTAAGACATAGCGAAATTACTTACGTTCATATCGTCAGATAAGTTATCTCGAGCTTAATTTTCAGTTACTTATATTGCTTTATATTTTTTATAAAACTTCGGAGGTTAAAGTAAGTATGAAGGATTTCTTTATTTATTTTTTCGGAGCAGGCAGTGAACCTGAATTTTCAAATTTCACACTGGCTCATTTTGCTCCAATTATTATTGCGGTAGGATTGATACTCCTCATTTACCGTTTTCGCGATACACTTCGCTCGAGCAAGCACGATCTGACTATCCGTTATGTTATGGGATTCGTTATGATAATCGCAGAAATGTCCTATTTCTGGCGTCTTGTCGGAAATCCCTCACTTGAGCCGAATCCAGTAGACCATTTGCCTATTACCGTATGCGGTTGGGCAGTTATATTCTGCAGCTATATGGTTATAGGAAAATCGCAAACGCTTTTTGATATTGCATATTTCTGGTTATTCTCGGGAAGCATCTTTGCTCTCATAACTCCTACTGTTATTACATATACCGGAATCACGCGTTTTCGCTATTATCAGTTCTGGATAGAGCACACTATGGGCTATATTTCAGTTTTCTATATGATATTCGTTCACAAAATGCGTCCTACGATCAAATCGGCTGTAAAATCCTATTCTGCTCTTGCGGTTCTCGCAGTTATCGCATATGCAGCAAACAGAATGATAGGTCCCGGCGCAAACTATTTATTCATGGCAAAACCGGAGGATACACCTTCGGTACTAGACATACTTCCCTCTAATTTTGCGGTAAGATTGCTGATTATGGCAAGCATTGTGACGCTTCTCTTCGCTCTTGCGTATTTGCCCTGGTATTTAAAGGACAGAAAAGCAAAGCTTTCACAATCTGGTGAGAAAAGCGTTTAAGGCTACCATTACACACAATATAAAAACGCTATGTACACACCTGAATAGCAAGTTCAATTCGGTGATTTTGCAAATTAAAGTATACAATATAACCGTTTTGACGTTCATTTAAAGTGAAATTACACAAATTATAAGTTAACCCCCAGAGCAGAAACTCGAGAAGCAAAGAACTTCGAGCCCGCACTGGGGGAATTGTTTTAATAACAAAAGCCGCGGTAATTCAGCGTAATGCTGCCACGGCTTTTGTCATGTTTTAAAGCACTAAAGAAGGTGCTGTGTATACTCTTGCGGAAAGCTCTTGATTGAGCATATAAAGGCTTTTGGGATCGCTGCCGAATAATTCCATCTTGGTTATTAAATCGTTAGCGTTTGTTTCCTCTTCCCCCTGCTCTTTAACGAACCAGTCAAGGAATTGCATAGTACGGAACTCTTTTACCTCATATGCTGCCGCATAAATATCGTTTATCAGCGACGTAACGTATTTCTCGTGCTCAAGCCCTGCCTTCAAAACGTCCATATGGCACGTGAAATTCTTGTCAGGCTTTGGAATTGCTTCAAACGTTACCTTCTGATTTTCATTTTGCAGATACTGATAAAACAGCATAGCATGATCGCGCTCCTCCTGAGCTTGAATCTTATACCAGTTTGCGAATCCATCGAGTCCTGCAGCTTCAAAATAATTGGAAAAATCCAAATAAAGATATGCTGAATAAAATTCCTTGTTGATCTGTTGATTCAGCAGCTGATGTACCTTTTCATTCATAATACTTTCTCCTTTTCTGCATTCTGCAATAAAGATTGCGTTTTGTGGATAACATCGGTACTTATAACACGAATGCTATCCGTATGCTTTCGATTATATTATGTTGTCCTATTTTTGGATTTTTAAACTATAATTGAGTCGATATTGAGTTTATATAAAGATGAATACCGTTCGGCAGTCAATCAATATTCATTGCATAACAGGTACAAGCGAGCCTCATCCTCTTCGATTTCAGGGAATCTGCCAACCTTATCATAGAAGCGGTTATCCGCGGTATCGTCATTACACATAGATACCTCGGCTACAAGAACCGTACCCTTTCCTTCTTCGCCCCAGAAGCGGTGATAAAGACCCGTGGTAAGAGTAATGCTCTGTCCGGGCTCAATTCTTGCTACGTGACCCGCAGGGAATGTATGCTTTATTCCGTCTATGGAAACGACTACGTCTGTATCTGCAAGCTCACCGTCGGGAGTGGAATTGTAAAGCTTTATCATAAGATTTCCGCCACCGCGATTGATAATATCTTCCATTTTGCTCCAATGAAAATGCATGGGGGTTATCTGATTTTCCCTAACGACCATAAGCTTCTCTGCATATGGCTTTGGATATTTCTCGGGATTTTTCTGATTTCCGTTGCGCAGTGTTATAAGAAGAAGACCCATCTTTGAAAAATCACCGCCGCCAAAATCGGTTATATCCCATCCAAGCATATTTTCTCTTATTTCATCTGCCTCCGCTCCCTTATTCTTCCAATCATCGGAAGACCAATACAAAAAGGGAGGAAGAGATATTTTGTACTCGTTAAAAAGCGCCATCGCGTCGCGCATAGCGGAGTTAATTTCTGATCTTTTCATCGTATTACCTCATAATTAATATGTTTTCGATGTTACAAAATAAACGGGGGAAAAAGAGAGGGTAATTTTTTCGCAAAAATTCCCTCTCTTGATAATTATAGCATTAGCCCTTCTTCCATCTCTGAACAACGCAGGTTGCTCTTCCGCCCTGCTCATTGATTACTTCATAATCGCCGAAGCTTGCGGGAATAACAAGCGTCTGGAATTTATCACAGTCTGCGCTGAGGGCAGGATTGGACTTAGAACGAACTGTTACCTTGCTTCCAACGGTGAGGGTAAACATATGCATGAACTTTCCTTCGGTAGAGTACTCTGCGCACTTCTCGAAGTGAATTCTTTCTACGTGATAAGGCATAACAGAGTATGTCTTATACTGGTCAATGAAGTACTCAGGTGTCCACTTAATAACAAGAGGAGTAGAAAGAAGATTGTCCTTTACCCAGGATGCGCGGCGTGTCTTTTCCATATTTCTGCCATGCTCAAGATGCATCTTGAGAGGCTTACCTGTCATAGTCTTCTTGTCATCATCCCATGAAGGTCTTGCAAAGTCGTACTCGAAGAAGGAATACTCGGTACCGTTGATACTCGGGTTTGTATCCATTTCAAGAACCATCTGATTTCCGCCGTGACCGTGCATAGTTCCGGGGGGAATGAGATAAAGGTCGCCTTCCTTGCTGTTCCAGTTTGCGATGAAGTCCTTCCAGTTTTCGATGGGCTTGATATTCTGCGATTCCTCGCAAAGTCTTTCCCATTCTTCGATATCGGCATCATCCTTAAAGCCCATCCAGGTGTTAGCACCTTCGTAAGCCTCTGCTATGTAGTAAGTCTCGTATCTTCCGAGAGGCTCATTGAAATTATCTGCAACGTACTTTGAAGAAGGATGGATATGCATGGGCATCGAAATTCTCTCTGCGGGTTGCGGAGTGGGATGCCAACCGTCATCAAGCCATATATCAAGCGGGAAGAGTCCGGGATACTGCTTATTTATAAGAGAACCTACAAGCTCTTCGCCATACTGCATAGCGTTAAGCATAGGCATAGAAATGCTTCTCTCACCACCGAAGTCGATAAGTATACGAAGCTCAGGACCTGCAATCTTATTCCATGCGTTGTTGGCAAGACCCTCTACACCGTAATCCATCTGCTCGTAGCGGTATGCTCCCCAAGGACCGGGGCTGAAAATCTTAACCTCGTGAATAGGATACTTAACAAGAGTCTGCATGATTTCGTCATAAGCAGCTCTGGGAACGAGAACAAGATCGTCTTCGAAATAATTCTCTACGTAGTAATCCATCGCGCCGTACATATAATCCTTCTGGCGCTTAAGCATATAGTAATCGGAATAGTTATATTCTTTCCAGCTGTAACCCTTAGTAGGCTCTTTGCAGCCGAAGGTGGGCAGCTTACCTGTCCACATATCCCACTGCACCTTCTGGTGGGTATTATCAACGTAGCACTTAACGCAAAGCTTGCCCTCAAATGCCTTGACAGCAGCTCCCATACCGAAAATGATAACAACTTCCTTCTGATCAAGAACAGCCTTTGCCTTCTCAATAGCTTCGGCATTCATAATGTCCTCGATAACTCCTGTGGTGTTTACCTTACCGAAACCGGGGTCATCGGTAACGTACGGCTGATTGTAAGCTATTATCTCCTCACGGGAAACAAAGAGCTCATCAGCAGGAAGCATAACAACTTCCTTACCCTGCGCCTTTACTTTGTCAGCAAGAGCGGCAGCGATTTTTTCATAATTAATTCCGTACCAACCGTCAATTGCAATATTCTTACATCCTGCGGCAACCTTATCAGCGAGAGCGTTTACAACCTTTTCCCAACCGAAAATTACGGAATCCTTATTCTTTGCGGAAATAACTATTTTATTGTCCGCATTTTTTATAGACTCATAAACCGGCATATTTTTTCTCCTTTGCATTTATATTTTATTTTTTATATTTGAGTTTACCTATTACGATAATTTTATCATACGCAGATAACTTTGTCAACGGATTGGAAGAAAGTAAAAATCGACGCATTGTAGAATTATGAGGGCACAAATCCGCAAAAAAGGAACGCAAAGTTCCAAAAACACCGAAAAAACGAAATTTTACTGGATAATAGTGAATTTATTTTTGTCGCTTTTAATGATTCCATCGCGGCGAAGCTTGCTTATTTCAGCGGACAAACCGCTCCTGTCAACCTCAAGATAATCGGCAAGCTCCTGACGGTCAAACGGAACAGTAAAGCTGGCCTTCCCCGTTTTTTTGGATTGAAGCATAAGATATGTCATAAGTCTTTCTCTTGTGGTGCGCTTGGAGATTATTTCGATTTTTTGGTGAAACATAATAGTCTTTGTTGCCATATCCTGCATTAAATTGAATATAAGCTCCTGATGAAAACGGCAGTGCTTATCACAAAGATGCAATACTCGGTAACAGTCAAGAATCATAATCTCACAAGGCTCATCAGCGACCACGCTTACCGGCAACGATGAAATTCCGGCGCAAGCGAAAGCCTCCCCAAACACCTCTGAGGGCTTAATCTCAGCCAAAATGCTTCTGTTTCCCAGGTAATCATATTGAATTATATGTGCAGTACCCGACAAAACTATCCCTATGTGTTTTGCGGCAACGCCCTCGGTAAATATAGTGTATTTTTTATCGAAGAATACAACTTTTGCTCCAAGACAACCAAGCAATTTTTCAAGGCTTTCGTCGTCCATTTGGTTAAATAATCGGCATTTTCTCAAGATATCGAAATATTTTTTCATAAAAATTCTCCGTGCGTTGAAACTTCAACATACTTTTTGATGTTATTATACTACAATATCATCAGAAAAACAAGGAGGTGCCATGAAAATGCTCAGAAAAATTATAAAGATAGATGAAGAAAAGTGCAACGGCTGCGGAGCTTGCGAATCTGCGTGCCACGAAGGCGCAATCGAAATGATAAACGGTAAAGCAAAGCTTACCCGCGAGGATTACTGCGACGGTCTTGGCGATTGCTTGCCTGCTTGCCCTACGAACGCTATCACGTTTGAGGAGCGTGAAGCTCCCGCTTACGATGAGGAAGCGGTACGTGCGGCAAAAATGCAAAAGGTCGGTGTGAAGCTTCCCTGCGGATGCCCCGGAACGCAGTCAAAAGCGATAAAAAGAGAGGCTAACGTTCAACCAGCCAAGGGCGCATGCATCGCAAGTCAGCTTCAGCAGTGGCCCTGTCAGATAAAGCTTGTTCCCGTAAACGCTCCCTATTTTGACGGTGCTAATCTGCTTATCGCCGCGGATTGCACTGCGTATGCCTACGGAAATTTCCATAACGAATTCATACGCAATCATATTACTCTCATCGGCTGCCCCAAGCTCGACGATGGCGATTATTCCGAAAAGCTTACCAAGATAATCAGAAATAACAACATCAAAAGTGTAAAAATAGTTCGCATGGAGGTGCCCTGCTGCGGCGGTATAGAAAATGCGGTTAAGCGAGCGCTTAAGGACAGCGGTAAATTTATACTCTGGCAGGTCGTTACAATATCAACTGACGGAAGAATTATAGAGTGAAAAGGAAATACGAAGAAATGAATATAACTGAAGACATTAAGTATATAGGCGTCAACGATCATAAAACCGATTTATTTGAAGGACAGTATCAAATTCCAAACGGAATAGCATACAACTCCTATCTTATACTCGATGATAGCATTGCAGTTATGGACTCGGTAGATATCGGCTTTACGGAAATGTGGCTCGAAAACATCAATAACGCGCTTTGCGGAAAAGCTCCCGACTATCTTGTAGTTCAGCACATGGAGCCTGACCACTCGGCAAGTATACTGAGCTTTGTAAATGCATATCCTTCGGCAAAAATCGTCGCATCAGCTAAGGCATTCGGCATGATGAAGAGCTTCTTCGATACAGATTTTTCCGAGAAGCAAATTATTGTGGGAGAGGGAGATACGCTTTCGCTCGGAAAGCACACTCTCACGTTTGTCACTGCTCCTATGGTCCACTGGCCCGAGGTTATAGTTACTTATGACAGCACCGATAAGGTTCTGTTCTCTGCCGACGGATTTGGAAAATTCGGTGCTTTAGATGCAAACGAGCCATGGGAAGACGAGGCAAGACGTTACTATATCGGTATTGTCGGAAAATACGGTGCTCAGGTGCAGGCACTCTTAAGAAAGGCATCGGGACTCGATATAGAGATTATATGTCCTCTTCACGGACCCGTTCTTTCTGAAAATCTCGGCAAGTATATCGGTCTTTACGATACCTGGTCGAGCTATCGCCCCGAAGAAGAGGGCATTGTGATTGCATATACCTCAGTCTACGGAAACACAAAGAAGGCCGCTTTGCAGCTGGAAAATTTACTTAAGGAGAACGGATGCTCAAAAATCGCTATGTATGACCTTGCTCGCTGCGATATGGCGAAGGCGGTAGGAGACGCTTTCCGTTACAGTAAAATCGTACTTGCAACAACAACCTACAACGGCGATGTTTTCCCCTATATGCGAGAATTTATAAATCATCTGACAGAGCGCAATTTCCAGAACCGTACGGTAGCTCTTATCGAAAACGGAAGCTGGGCGCCAATGGCGGCTAAGGTTATGAGAAGTATGCTTGAAAAAAGCAAGAATCTCACGTTCGCAGGTACAAGCGTTAAAATCACCTCGGCCGTAAATGAGGAAAGCTCAAAAATGCTTGATGCATTGGCAAGAGAACTTTGCAAATAAACTTTATGATCATACAATAAAATAACAGCTATGAAAGGATTTATTTAACATGGAACAGAAATTTTACATTTGCGAGCGTTGCGGAAAAATAATTGCTATTGTCAAGGAAAGCGGTGTACCAACCGTTTGCTGCGGTCAAAAAATGAATGAGCTCATCCCCGGAACAACCGAAGCATCAACAGAGAAGCATATTCCTGTATATTCTGTTGAAAATAACAAGGTGCATGTTACGGTGGGAGAGGTTGAGCATCCAATGCTTGAAAAGCATTACATTGAATGGGTATCTCTTCAGACAAAAATGGGCAATCAGAGAAAAGCATTAAAGCCCGGTGATAAGCCTCATGTTTGCTTCGCTATTTGTGAGGGAGATGAGGTTGAAGCAGTATATGCTTACTGTAATCTGCACAGCTTATGGAAGGCATAAAAAAACAAAAGGAGAACGGCAACATTATGAAAAAATACGTATGCGACGTTTGCGGTTGGGAATACGATGAGGCGCTCGGTGATCCCGATAACGGCATTGCGCCCGGCACAAAATTCGAGGATCTTCCCGATGATTTCGTATGTCCTCTTTGCGGAGTTGGCAAGGATAACTTCAGCGAGCAGTAATAACTATAATACGAAAACAGTCATAAATTGACAAAAGAAAAACAGAGAATCTTTGATATGCACCCCGAAAGTGCTTAACTTTCGGGGTGCATATCAATTCACTCTGTATATTTTTAATCTTTTTTACCTGTTACGTTTTCTTCAGCTCTATTAAAATCACTTCCGGGCGATTGTTTACACGCAACGGAATTATACTGTTACCAATACCTCTGCTTACTACCATATTGGTATTTCCGCTCGTGTATATTCCGGCATCGTATTTTGGAAACAATCCTTGATTCGGAGCAACAATACCTCCGATAAAAGGAAGTCTGAACTGACCGCCGTGAGCATGACCGCTGAAAACCAAATCAATACTATTATCGGCATAAACCGAAAAAAGCTCCGGTCTATGTGAAAGAAGTATTGTGTAACAATCCTCTTCGCAGGTAAGTCCTTGAAGCTTACTTTGCATTACCGTCTCCGAGTCTCCAAGCAAATATTCCGCACCAAAGCTCGGATCGTTCACGCCGATAAGAGTCACGCTGTCAGAAGACTTTGCAAGCTTCACAGACTCATTATCAAGAACAACGACTCCAATCTCCGATAACTGAATTTTAAACTCATCATATTCGGATACTCTTGCCTCATGATTTCCCGTTACATAATAACACGGAGCTATACTTACAGCCTCAGAAGCAAATGCCAAAGCAATCGTAGTATCAGTCCTTCTTGAATCTATAATATCCCCTGTTATAACTATAATATCCGGCTGTGCCTGTATCAGTGTATCAATAAGCTTTACATTATTTTTGCCTATTTGCGCATTATGCAAATCAGATACGTGCGCAATACGGTAACCGTCAAAAGCTTCGGGTAATTTATCGCTTTTTATCACATATTCGTTTAATTCAAGAGCGGTATTCGCCCAAAAAATCCATATAAACAAAGAGGTCAATAACAATAAAGAAATTCCAGCAATTATGACTTTTCTTTTCTTACTTTTATAAAATCTCATTTGGTAAAAACGATTCTCCGTAATATTTGTTATTTATCCGAAAACCTCTGCCGCCGCGACTATCTTAAGCACGGACTCGTCAACTTTATCGCGCCCGTAGGCATCGAGAAATCTTTCTCTGTACTTATCTGTTTTTAAGTTGAACATAAGAGTCCACGCTCCCCAGAACAAATCAATGTGCCTATCTCCTACTCCGCCGCCACCAAGATCTATAAACCCGGAAAAGCGCCAACGGTCAAGCATAATATTCGGTAAGCAATAGTCTCCATGCAGGAGCGTATCGCACCTTAAGGAATCTTTACCATTCATAAGCACTTCCATTGCCTCTTCGGCTGAGCGATAACCGAAGCTATCGGGAAAAGCCGACTTGTCATAAGTTCCTCTGCGGTAATTCTCCTTCGCGGTCTTAAGATAATCAACCGTTCTTTGCATTACAGGGCAACCCGTGTAATCAATTTCATGAAGGCGCCTTAGCTCATACGCAATAGTATCGCAAATACGCTCAGGGTCGGCAAGATACGTTTCGTGCGTACAATCCTCTCCGCCGACTTTTGCGGTAAGAAGCATATCATTCTCTTCAAATCTTCCGTAATGAAGCACCTCTGCCCCAAGACTCTTAGAATGAAAATATGACGTCATTTCAGCTTCACTGCGAAGCGCCTGTGCTTTCGCAATTTTGAGATAATACCCCTCGTCTTTATCAATAAAATATACTTTTGCTTCACTCGAGCACGAGCTATCATAAATCCGCGCGCCGAAAGCAATACGCTCAAGCTCGCCAGGCAACGCACACGGAATTTCCTTTATCAACGTTCTTTTCATTATCTTCACCCTATTATACACAATTCTTTTTTCGCAATTATGTAAACATTTGTTTTATTTTAATCTTCTAAACCGATTTAAATAAGAAGCAATCCTTCTCATGCGAATTGATAATCCCTATCGCTTGAAGATAGGAATAAATAATAGTCGTGCCGACAAATTTCATTCCGCGAGAAATCAAATCCTTTGATATGCTATCTGAAAGATCCGAATGCGTTAAAGCATTCTCATAAATTACCTCACCGTTCCAAAAGCTCCTAAGATAATTTTTAAAGCTTCCGAATTCATTGACTATATCTTTGAATACACGTGCATTGTTCACCGCTGCTTTTATCTTCAGCTTATTCCTGATAATACCCGAGTCAGAGCGCAATGATTTTATTTTTGCCTCATTATAATCTGCTATTTTATAAATGTCAAATCCGTCGAATGATTCTCTGAAATTCTCGCGTTTATTTAACACGCACTCCCACGAAAGCCCCGCTTGAAAGCTCTCAAGCATCAACATTTCAAAAAGATACCCGTCATCAAACCGAGTCTTTCCCCACTCTTCGTCATGATATTTTACGTAAAGCGGATTTTTCTCATTACACCAAAAGCATCGTTTGTTTTTAATCATTTTATATGAGGCCGTCCTCCCTCTTTCAAGAGTTATCGGAAAATTCCGATGAATGCTCTTTAAAGAATTTATAATATGTTTTCACGTTTTCGAGTTCTGTCCATTTTTTTGAAGATACAGGTACACTGTCAAGATCATAAATGACCGCTCCTTTTATTGATAAAAGAAATGGAGAATGCGTGGATATTATAAATTGACAATTATAAAATCTAGCCGAATCTTCGATGAATTTAACGAGCTCGCATTGAAGCTTTGCCGACAAGCTATTTTCCGGCTCGTCAAGAAGATACAGGGCATTTTCGGTAATTTTCTGTGTGAAATAAATATATGCGCTCTCTCCGTTTGATTTTCCCGAAAGGTCTTTTGGCAAACGCCTTGAAACAAAGTGAGACTTTGTTTTATGCTTAGCATCGTTCCTACGCCTTAAGTCCTCAAGATCATCAAGAGAACGGAAGGGGTTTTCGGAATATAAGGTATCATTTATTTCTTTATACTCCAAAAACAGCTCGTTTCGTCTTCT
This sequence comes from Eubacteriales bacterium, assembly GCA_045644805.1. Taxonomy (GTDB): domain Bacteria; phylum Bacillota; class Clostridia; order Oscillospirales; family CAG-272; genus UBA1740. The sequence goes on from JAZRHO010000001.1 coordinate 12,891, forward strand.
CTCTATACCCTCGTTTATTACTCTTATGTCAAGAAGAAAATCAAACACGTCATCGCTGCTTATAATTCTGCTTTCCTTCGGAATCTCATTTACTCCTCGCGCAAGCTCATATGTACAAAGTTCAAGATAATCAGGCATGCACGGAGAATAATTAAACGGTGCCCGTCTTTCTATTTTCAGTTTTTCAGCAATAACGTTAAGTATCGTAGATTTACCAGAACCGTTGCCACCGCAAATAATGCTTATAGGCTCAAAACGTAATTCGCTCAATTTCCTTTGAGGAAAAAGCTTAAAAGGATAAGCATTATTATTTTCATAGCACTGCATTTCAAATTGAGGAGGATAGCTTAGGCAAAAGCCGTCCTCTTTTTCTTTGTCCGGTAAGCAGAAAGAATCAAGATAAATCATTTTAATCTCCGATAACTTTGTAATTACGTTACATTTATTGTACCACATATATTTCTCTTTTTCAATGAAAACAGGGTATCAAATTTTATAGGTAATAAAATTAAACGCTTTTTTATATTGACATTATACGGCAGTAATGATATAATTTAGTTGCACGCGCAACAATTGCATATGCAACTATTTTTCCTTCGGAGGTTTTTATGCCTACAATAATGAGACAGATGAATGTTATAGCAAGGTGCGCTGTAACATACAAATCCGAAAGGTCCGAGTCCGATGAGCTTTGCGGCTCGCACCACGCTTTCGTGCACACCATATGCCGTCATCCCGGTATATCGCAAGACGCAATAGCGAAGCATACGTATCTTAACAAGAGCACCGTTACAAGAACACTCGCATATCTTGAAGAGCATGGCTTTGTGAAAAGGATTCAAGATCCTGAGGACAAGCGTTCCATGCTCGTCTATCCTACCGAAAAGCTGAATAATATCTATCCGTCGGTTCGCGCTCTTGCCAAGGAATGGAACGACGCATTGGCTGAAGGAATCCCCGAGGAAGAGCTTGAGATATTCAACTCCGTGCTCTCTCGTATGCATGAGCGTGCGATAAAGCTCACCTACAGCAATTCAAATCCGTCCGACGGAGGGCACGTATGAAAAAAATATTTACATATATTTTGCCATATAGGCGAAGAATGGCTCTCGGCTTTTCAATAAAGGTTGCCGGAACGGTAGCAGAGCTTTTTCTTCCATTCATATTAACCTATATACTGAAAACCGTAGTCGCCAAGGAAAGTGTCGGGCAGATACTGCTGTGGGGCTCTGTAATGCTGGCTCTTGCTATATGCGCATGCCTTTTCAATATCATTGCTAACAGAATGGCGGCAAGAGTTTCACGAGACTTTTCCGAGCACGTGCGTAAAGATTTGTTTGCAAAAACCTTAAACCTATCTTCAAGTCAGGTGGATAAATTTACAATTCCCTCTCTTGAATCAAGAATAACGACAGATACTTACAATACACATAACTTTGTCAGTATGATGCAAAGAATGGGAGTACGCGCGCCTATACTTCTTATAGGCGGTATAGCTATTACTCTTCTCATGGACGCAGGACTTTCTCTTATAATGATTGCGCTTCTTCCTTTCATATTCTTTATTGTTTACGGCATACGAGTGTGCGGTGTTCCCCTTTATACCAACGTTCAGAAGGCTACGGACAGAATGGTAAGAGTAGTACGTGAGGATACGCAGGGAATACGTGTTATCAAAGCACTTTCCAAAACCGATTACGAAAACCGCCGATTTGATGAAATGAATACTTCCCTGTCTTCGACAGAGCGAAAAGCCGGCACGGTTATGGGGATTGTTCAACCAATTATGACTCTTTTAATGAATTTTGGAATTACAACAGTCGTGGCTTACGCCGCATACAGAGTACAGGGCGCAAAATCAGACCCTGAAACCGTAATAGCCTTTATTCAATATTTCACGCTTATCTCAATGGCTATGATGACTTTATCAAGAATATTTGTGTCCTACACCAAATGCGCGGCATCAGCCAGAAGAATATCGGAGGTCCTTGAAGCTCCCCAAGAAATGAAGATTGACGATGACGGTACCGAGTTCGATTTTTCTGCCTCGCACATAAGCTTTGACTGTGTTTCATTTTCTTATGGCGGCTCTCATTCTCATATCGAAAATATAACCTTTTCTCTTAAAAAAGGTGAACGTCTCGGTATCATAGGAGCGACCGGAAGCGGAAAATCAACACTTATCAATCTGCTTTTGCGTTTTTATGACGTCGGATGCGGCTCTGTTAAAATTTTCGGTAAGGATATACGTACCATAGACTCTCATACTCTGAAGGAAATGTTTGGCGTTGCTCTTCAAAACGACTTTTTATACTCCGATACGATTTCCGAAAACATAAAGTTCGGACGCGATATTTCTGACGAAAGCGTAATACGCGCATCAAAAATCGCGCAAGGATACGATTTCATCAGCGCCTTTCCCGAAGGCTTTGAGCACTCGCTCTCGCAAAAGGGTACAAATATTTCCGGCGGCCAGAAGCAGAGGATACTTATCGCCCGCGCTATTGCCGCAAATCCCGAAATTCTTATCCTCGACGATGCCTCATCTGCACTTGACTATAAAACCGACGCAGCACTCAGACGCGCGTTAAATGAAAATCTCACCGGTACTACAATGATAACCGTAGCGCAAAGAGTCAGCTCCGTTAAAGACTGCGATCTTATACTTGTGCTTGATGACGGTAAAATCATCGGTAAGGGTACGCATGAAGAGCTATTAAATAACTGTTCCGAATACCGCGAAATAAGCGATTCACAGATGGGAGGTGCTTTCGTTGAGTAAGAACGCCCAAAATCCCCAAAAAAAGAACAAGCTCAGCGCTAAGGAAACCCGCGGAATTATAATCCGTTTGGGAAAATACGTTTTTAGGTATAAATTTCTCTTCATAACGGCAATAATCTTTACGCTTTTATCAAATCAACTTGCCTTGATGGGGCCCGAATATTCGGGAAACGCGCTTGACGCTATTGCCTCACCCGGAGGCGTAAACTTCAGCGCGGTTACAGAAAACGTCATAAAAATGATATGCTGTTACGCTCTGTCGGCAATTCTTTCTTATGCTTTAGCCGTAATAATGATAAGGCTCAGTCAGAAAATAGTCTGCACTATGAGACGGGAGCTGTTTGAAAAGCTGGGAAGATTGCCCGTAAGCTTCTTTGATACGCATCCGACAGGTGACATAATAAGCAGAATTTCTTATGACATAGATACAGTAAACAGCACACTTTCGCACGACCTCGTTCAGGTTATGACGAGCATTTACACGGTAGTAGGCTCTTTGATATTCATGTGGCGCATATCAAAGCCCATGCTTCTTATTTTCGCGTTTACAGTACCCGTTTCCATTCTGTTCACCAGATACCGTTCAAAAAAAATACGTCCTTTGTTCAGCCTTCGCTCGCATAAGCTCGGCGAGCTGAATGGATATGCGGAAGAAATGCTTTCCGGCGGAAGAGCTATACGAGCATACGGAAAAGAGGAAGTAATATCAAAACGCTTCAACAAACGCAACACAGAAACAATGGATGCATATTACCATGCCGAATACTACGGTGCGACGCTTGGTCCGACGGTAAACTTTATAAACAATATCTCCATCTGCCTTGTCACCGTTCTCGGTGGTATCCTTTATATGCTTTCGCAAAGCCGCGCGGTGCTTGCAGGCTCAATATTCTTCATAACTCTCGGAGGCGTTGCAAAATTCGTTCAGTATTCACGAAAATTTGCAGGGCCGATAAATGAATTTGCGAATATTCTTCATGAATTTCAGTCTGCCTTCTCTGCTGCGGAAAGAGTGTTCAGAATACTCGATACTCCCGAAGAGACCCCCGATGCTGAGGGCGCGGAAGCACTTATGCAGGTAAGCGGGAACTCCGAATTTTTAAACGTCAAATTCGGCTACGTTCCGGAAAATGAGATTCTTCACGGTATCTCGTTTGATGCAAAAGCAGGTAAAACAATTGCCATAGTAGGCCCGACGGGCGCAGGAAAAACCACCATAATCAATCTTCTTATGCGTTTTTATGATGCCACAAGCGGAGACATTCTTATAGATGGAAAAAGCATTGCAAATATAAAGAGAGCCGACCTTCGCCGCGCCTTTACGATGGTGCTCCAGGATACCTGGCTTTTTGAGGGCACGATTTTTGATAATATCGTATACGGAAGAGAATCCGCAACGATGCAAGAGGTGCGTGCAGCAGCCGCTGCGGCGCGTATAGATTCTTATATAGAAAAGCTTCCCGGCGGATATAATACCATCCTCACCGACGGCGGAGTTAATATATCCAAGGGGCAGCGCCAGCTGATTACAATAGCACGTGCTATGCTCTCTGACGCGCCTATGCTTATACTTGACGAGGCGACCTCAAACGTCGATTCACGCACGGAAATCAAAATACAGGAAGCAATGTCAAATCTTATGAAGGGCAGGACCTCCTTCGTAATTGCACACAGACTGTCAACCATCAAAAACGCCGACTGTATTCTTGTTCTCAGAGACGGAAGGATAACCGAAATGGGAAATCATGATGAGCTCTTGCGTCTCGGTGGCTTCTACAGTACACTTTATAACTCTCAGTTCGCATAAAAAACAGGGACTGTCTCAAAGTCAGCCGTTTACCCTAAAACCGGGCGCTGATTTTATGACAGTCCCAAAATATTAACTCAGATTATCAGCTATTCTCCGCGCTTGCAATACAAGCATCTATAACAAGAACAACCGCAAGCGCATTTATTACGTCGGCATCGTTCCGAATGCTTATTCGGTACACGTCGCCAAATGTAAACCAATCCTTGCTAACCTCTGCAACAGTACCTCTTCCGTCGGCAACCACGTAATTATGAGCCCAGAAATCGCCAAAGACCTTCCAGCCAAGACCACCGACTGTATATTCTTGGCGGAAAAAGGTGAATTCCTTTTTAACCTCAGCTACCTCAGTGTCACCGCGGTATATATGGTATTTCGGCAAAAAAGAGAATACCTTCTGCGAAACGAATGCCGCTTCGCAACCGCTGATGTCGTAAAGATGAAGCTTCTTTCCGAACGAAAAAACCTCACCGACAACCGAAAACGCCTCCGTTCCCGACTCATTATATATCGAGAATTTATCTGCCCATGAAAAAATCCGCTGCTTTATATAAAAATTCATAAGTAACTCCTCAAAAGGATTTTAAAGATATTTTACGCCTCAACAAGCGAACAGAACTCATCTATTTCTTCCGCAATAGTGCGAAGCCCCTCGCACCAGAAAGCGCGGTCAGTTAAATCAACACCTGCTATCTTAGCGCAATCCTCTATATCGCAAAGCGCTGTCTTTTGAAGCATTTCTTTGTAAACGGGAACAAAAGCTGCGCCCTCTTTTTTATACTTCGCGTAAAGTCCGCGCGCGAAAAGTCCTCCGAAGGCATAAGGGAAATTATAGAAGCTGAGACCGCCGCTGTAATAATGTCCCTTGCAAAGCCACATATAAGGGTGCATAAAGTTTTCGTCAAGTCCCTCTCCGTAAGCCTTGCGCTGAGCGTCAAGCATAAGCGCTGAGAGTCTGTCAGCGTTCATAAACTCGGTGGGGCGGTGCTCGAAAACAGACGCCTCAAAGGTGTATCTTGAGTAGATGTCTGTTATTATCTGGCACGCATCCATAAGCTGACTTTCTATAAGTGCAAGCTTTTCTTCCTTATCCTTTGCATTTGCTATGGCATCGCTCATAACGAGAACCTCGTTAAAGGTTGAAGCGGTCTCGGCAACAGGCATCGAATAATCCTGATTAAGTACAGAATTTTTGAATACCTGACGGTCATGGAATGAATGACCGAGCTCGTGCGCAAGAGTAATTACATCGCTGAACGAGCCGTCAAAATTAGTAAGCACGCGGCTCTGCTTTGCCGAAGGCACTCCGCAGTCGAATGCGCCTCCCACCTTTCCCTCTCTCGGGAAGAAATCTATCCACGCGTTATCGAATGCACACTTCACCATATCGTGAAGCTCACCGTCAAATTTTGCGAAAACACCAAGAAGGTAATCTCTCGCTTCTTCTGCCGTATATACCTTATCGCACTTACCGATGGGAGCAAAGAGGTCATACCAAGGAAGCGCGCCTTTATGGCCGAGAGCCTTAGCCTTAGCAAGCAGATACTTGCGGAACACGGGCATATACTCCTCCATAGCTCCTATCAGGGCATCAAGTGTTTCCTTCTTCATTCTTGAAGTATAAAGCGTCTTATGCAATGGCGACTCATATCCGCGAAGCTCGCACTCATTAAGAACCTGAAGCTTTATGCTGTTAAGAGCAAACGCAACCGACTCCTTTATTCCCTCATAGCAAGCAAGCTCAGCGTCGTATGCCACGCGGCGCACTTCGGCATCCTTGTCATACGCAAGGTTTCTTACCGTAGAAAGATTTATTTCTTCACCGTTATATTTTACCTTCACGTTGCTTGTAAGGTTGCTGTGAAGGTCGCTCCATGCGTTCGCGCCGGAAATATTCATTTTTGCAAAGACAGCCTCCTCACCGTCGGCAAGAAGATATTTGCTGTCCCTTTTAATATTGGTGAGAATATAACGGTGCTCACGAAGCAGCTCGTCCTTTTCTATGAGCTCGTCAAGATTCTCGTAACCCGCAATAATTTTAGAAATTTTCGCAGAGGGCGCGGCAATAGAGCTCATCATACTCATAAGAACTCCGAGATTTGATGCTGCCTCTATATCAGCGGTATTTGCCGAATAGCGCAAATTGGAATAAATAATGAGCTTGCTCGCATATGTGCTTATACGAGTGCTCGTATCTATCTCGCTCCTCAGAACCTCAAGCGGCTCAAGGCTTTCGATATTCGCCGAAAGCTTTACGGTCTCCTCTATTGCAGACGAAAGCTCTTGGATGTCATTTTTGAATGCAGGATCGTCAAAGCCTTTGTAAAGTATGGTTAAATCCCAGGTTTTATTCACTGTGTTTAATTCCTTTCATCTTCTTTTTATCTTCTGTTTTATATTTTACCACACTGCGGTAGCAAAGTCAATTTTAACGCGGAAAATATTTTTAGTCCTTTACTCACTTGACCTTTGATTTCGGCATGTGGTATAATATAAAAAACTTATGCTCACGAAACCGAGGGCACAAAAAGATGCTTTTTAGCTAAAAACTCAGCACGGATATACACTAAACCGAAAAGAGTATAGAAAAGAGGATAGAAAATTGGATTGGTATTTTATACTGCTTATCATAATAGGAGCGTCTGTTACTCTCACACTGCTTATTTCCCTTGTATGCTTTCTTCGTATCTTTTATTCTCCTAAACGAAAGGAGCTTTCCGAAAACGAATACGAAATCCCAAAGGGAAAAGCATACGAGGAGCTGCGTGAGTCCATAATAGGCTGGGTTAATATGACCCGCACTATGAAAAACGAGCCTATGGAAATAAATTCGGATGACGGACTTGTTCTGCGTGGAAGATATTATGAATGTAAAAAGGGCGCACCCGTCGAGCTTCTTTTTCATGGATATCAAGGCAGTGCCGAGCGAGACATGAGCGCAGGCGTTGAGCGTTGCTTTGCTATTGGCAGAAACGCTATTATCATAGACCAGCGTGCCGCGGGAAAAAGTGACGGCCACGTTATCACCTTCGGCATACGTGAGCATATTGACTGCATTCGTTGGGCAGAATTTGCAATCAAACGCTTCGGAGCACAAACGCCTATAATATTAACGGGAATTTCTATGGGAGCCGCAACAGTATTGATGGCGGCAGGCGAGAAGCTTCCCGATAATGTTGCCTGCGTTCTTGCGGACTGCCCGTACAGCTCACCTAAGGAAATAATCCAAAAGGTCATGCGTGATATGAAGCTTCCCGATAAAATTTTGTATCCATTCGCCAGACTCGGCGGACTCTTGTTCGGGCATTTTGACCTTGAAAAGAACACCCCTATGAATGCCGTAAAAAAAGCGACAGTCCCGATAATATTCATTCACGGAGCAGCCGATACATTTGTTCCATTTGAAATGAGCCAACGACTTTTCGATTCTTGCGTATCAGAAAAGAGGCTCACGGCAATAGAAAAGGCGGAGCACGGACTTTCCTACCCCACGGATAAGGAAAGCTATCTTTCCGCGCTGCGCGAGTTTGAGTCGGTTTGGATGAAGAATTAAACGACTTATAAGCGCCTATTGGCGCCCTTTAAAATAAAACCGCAGGAGCTCAATCCTTTAAAAAGCTCCTGCGGTTTTATTATGTTTTCTCTTCGTTACATTTTTTCTTTGCGGAATGCTTTGCCTCGGCTCTCACCTTCATGGGCGACACACCGTATGCCTCTTTAAATTTATAAGAGAAGTAATTACTGTCATTAAATCCGCAGGCATAAGCCACAGATCCAACAGTCTGCCCAGGCTCGTTTTTCAGCATAAACTCGGCGTTTTTAAGACGCAAAAGCGTCACGTATTCACAAAATCCAAATCCCGTTTCCTTTTTGAAGGTACGTGAAAGATGCTCTGAGCTTACCGAAAGATTTTTTGCCACATCGGCAAGCCTTATATCGTTCATATAATTACCCCTGATATACCGTACCGCGCTGTCAATAAGCGAATTTTCAGCCTTTTGAATCTCATTTCCCTCCATATTGCGTATCACGAGAAGCAAAAGCTCCTGAGTATAGCATTTAAGAGCCTCCTTTGAGAATTCATCGGCACGTTCATATTCATTTTCAATTTTCGAAAGTATATTTTCGATTTCCTTTTGCGTTTTTTTGTTTCTGTAAAGATATCCTACCGAGGATAATGCCTCCGCTATCTTTTTAGGTATGTATTCAGAGCTGACGTTTATTATCATTCTTGAGTGAGTTTCGGAGGAATAATTGGTTCTGTGAATAGTACCCGCAGGTATCATTACAAGGTCTCCCTCCTCAACCTCAAAAAGCCCTTCACCGATAAAGTAATTACAAGCTCCCTGTGAAAGATAGTATATTTCATACGCCGCATGGTAATGCTGAGTAGATTCACTTCGGCACACGTTTTCAAGCTTGTTAAAATAATAGTTTCCCAATCTTGAGTCCATCTCTTCACCTCCGTTTTTTTATAGTCTAACATAATATATCAAAAAAATCAAGAAATATTGCTAATTTAAGTTAATTATTTTAAGGAAACCGTGTTATTTTTGATGTAAAATATTAATAAGAAATAAGCTTTGGCTGTTTTTCAAATATATAGCTGTCAAACTTCAGGCAGCGGATTGGAGATAATCATGAATTTTAAAAAGACAGTAAGACCCGAAAAAGTAATTCAATTCGGCGAAGGAGGCTTCCTCAGAGGATTCGTTGATTGGATGCTGATGAAAATAAATGAAACAGGTAATTTTGACGGAAACGTCGTAGTAGTTCAGCCCATCGCAGACGGTATGTGCGATATGCTTACAGAGCAAAACTGCCTTTATACTCACATAATCAGAGGAAGCGAGGGAGTTGAGAAAAAGCTTATCGACGTTATTTCAAGATGCATTAAGCCATACGAGGACTTTGAAAGCTATCTTGAGTTGGCTGACAATCCTGATTTCAGATTCGTCGTTTCAAATACTACCGAGTCAGGTATCGCTTTCTCAGAAGAAGATAAAGCGACAGACGCACCCCCGAAAACCTTCCCGGCAAAGCTTACGCTTCTTTTGAAAAGAAGATACGACAAAGGCCTTCGCGGATTTATATTCCTTCCCTGCGAGCTTATAGACAGAAACGGCGATAATCTTAAAAAATGTATACTTAAATATGCAAAACTCTGGAATTTAGGCGATAAATTCATAGAGTGGGTTGAAAATGAAAACGTTTTCACCAATACGCTTGTAGACAGAATAAATACAGGCTATCCCAGGGGTGAGGACCTCGGTCTTGGGTATGAAGACAAAATGGCAAACACCTCAGAGTTCTTCCATCTATGGGTTATTGAAAGCGATTACGACATTGAGAGCGAGCTTCCTTTCTCATGCGCTGACCTCAACGTAATAGTAACAAAAGATAAGCTTGAGATGTACCGTACAAGAAAGGTAAGAATACTCAACGGAGCGCATACGTCATTAGTTCCGTACGCACTCCTCGAAGGATTTGATACGGTTAAGAGCTGTGTAGATAATGACAAGATGCGTGAGCATATAAGAAAATGCGTGTTCGATGAAATCATTCCTACGCTTGACCTCCCCAAGGAAGAGCTTATCAGCTATGCAAGCAGCGTTCTTGAGCGTTTTTCAAATCCCTACATCAAGCATTACCTCTCATCAATAGCGCTGAACTCGGTAAGCAAATTCAAGGTGCGCGTGCTTCCCTCAATTCTTGAATACATAAAACGCTACAATAAGATGCCTAAAACGCTTATATTTGCTTTTGCGAAGCTTCTGGAATTCTATAAGACAGATATGACCAACGACGACCCGGACGTAACAAGCTTCATGAAGGAGCATACCGTAAGGGAAATACTTTCAAATGCCGATCTTTGGGGCGAGGACATCTCATATCTTGCAGAGGAGCTTGAAAAATGCGTATAAATCCGCTTGACAACGTAGACGTAAACCTCTCCGACGGCCACAAATATGCGGTTTGCGATATAAAGCGCGGCGAAAATATTATAAAATACGGAAATCCCATAGGCCATGCCACCGAAGATATCGCAAAGGGTGACCACGTTCACGTTCACAACATGAAAACGAACCTTTCGGGAAATCTCGAGTACTCCTATAATCCCAAGTTTTACGATATGCCTAAAGCTGACACGGACCGCACCTTTATGGGATATATACGCGAAAATGGTGAGGTAGGAATCAGAAACGAGATATGGATAATTCCTACCGTCGGCTGCGTAAACAAGGTCGCTGAAAAAATAGCCTTGGCTACGGGTGCTTATCACTTTCCTCATCCGTTCGGATGCTCTCAGCTCGGAGATGACCAAAGCATAACTCAAAAAATTCTTTGCGGTATGGTTAACCATCCCAATGCCGCAGGCGTGCTAGTGCTCGGACTCGGCTGCGAGAACAACAATATCGACGTTTTTAAGTCGGTTTTAGGCGAGTATAATGATACCCGTGTCAGATTTTTAAACACTCAGGACTTTGAAGATGAAATTTCCGAAGGCATAAAAATTGTAGAAGAGCTTAAGGCATACGCAAATACGTTCAAGCGCGTACCCGTGCCCGTATCAAAGCTTCGCGTAGGCCTAAAATGCGGAGGCAGCGACGGATACAGCGGAATAACCGCAAATCCCTTGGTTGGAAGGCTTTCGGATAAAATAATATCCATGGGTGCGTCAACCGTTCTTACCGAAGTGCCCGAAATGTTTGGCGCGGAGCATTTGCTTATGCAAAGATGCGAAAGCCGCGAGGTTTTTGAAAAGACGGTTTCACTCATCAACGATTTCAAGGACTACTACACAAGGCACGGGCAAGTCATTTACGAAAACCCCTCGCCCGGAAATAAAAAAGGCGGTATAACCACTCTTGAGGAAAAATCCCTCGGATGCGTGCAAAAGGGCGGACTTTCAAAGGTAGTTGACGTTCTGGATTACGGTGACAGACTGTCAAAGTGCGGACTCTCTCTCTTGAACGGTCCCGGAAATGATATAGTAGCAATAACCAATCTTATGGCAGCAGGCGTTCATATGATACTCTTTACCACAGGACGCGGAACTCCCGTAGGAAGCGCTGTTCCGACAGTGAAAATCGCAACAAACAATTCTCTTGCAAACCGCAAATCGGGTTGGATAGATTTTGATGCGAGCAAAACACTCGACGGAGACCCGATGACGGATGAGCTCCTTGAATACATTCTGGAGGTTGCAGAGGGAAAGCAGACACGAAACGAAGAAAACGGATACCGTGAGATATCTATATTCAAGGACGGAGTAACGCTTTAACAATTATTAAGCTTTATTAATTTCAACGATTGATTTTCAGTTGCCTTTATGTTATAATGTCTCTATTAAAATAAATTTTATTTTTGCATGTTGGAGGCATTATGGCTAATCAAACCGGTTTGGTTTCCATTTCTTTCAGAAAACATACGAAAGAAGAAATATTAACGGCGGTCAAAGACGCAGGTCTTGACTCAATAGAATGGGGCGGTGACGTTCACGTTCCGCACGGAGACGAGCCAGTCGCAAAGGAGGCTTTTGAGCTTTCAAAAAAATACGGTATATTGATGCCAGAGTACGGCTCGTATTACGTTATAGGTCAGAGCGAGCCTGAGCTTTTTGACAAGGTGCTTTTATCAGCACGCACGCTCGGAACAAAGGTCATTCGAGTCTGGCCCGGAATGAACACCTCGAGCGACACCCTCACAAACGAAAAATACGAAGCATACGTATCCGATGCCAGAAGAATATGCGATCTTGCGCCTGATATTACGATAGCGCTCGAATGTCATCCGCAGTCTTTAACAGACGAGTATCATACAGCACTGAAATTCATAGCCGATATCGACCGTGAAAATCTCAAAATGTTCTGGCAACCCAATCAATACAGACCCTTAAGCTATAACCTCGATGCCATCCGTGCGCTCATGTCGCACATAGTAAGCGTTCACGTGTTCTCCTGGTCGAGAAAGGACCGTCTTCCCCTTCGTGCGGGTGAATGCGAGTGGAAGCAGTATATAGAGCTTCTTTCAAAAAAGGAGCTTTGCTATATGCTTGAATTTATGCATGATGATAATATAGAAACTTTAAAAGAAACAGCTTCAGTGCTTCGCGGTTGGCTTGGTGTTAAGGAGTAGTCTGTAAATGATTTCATCGGATAAATGTAAACAAAACTTTGGATTTTTGCGTAAAAGCGGTATTTTGATGCCCGTCAGCAGCTTACCTTCCTCATACGGTATCGGAAACTTTGGCAAAGGAGCTTATGCATTTGTTGACTTCCTTTCAAAGGCGGGTCAGAAGTGCTGGCAGGTCCTTCCGCTCAACCCCACCTCTTACGGTGACAGTCCGTATCAATCTCCCGCATCTATGGCAGGCAATCCGTACTTTATAGACCCAGAGATTCTCTATAAGAAAAAGCTTATCACAAAGGATGAGCTTAAGGATTCAAAAAATAACTCTAAAAAAGTCGATTATGGGTGGCTATTTTCGACACGGTACCCACTGTTACGTATAGCGCACAGCCGTTTTAGCGAAGATAGCTCTTACCGCGCGTTCCTTCGCAAGGAAGCTTCGTGGATTAAGGATTATGCTCTCTTTATGACGCTAAAAGTCATACACGGGTATGCACCATGGAATCTTTGGAATGAGAATTACCGCGATTACAAGAAGGCTGTGCTCCATTGCGATGAGCTTGCATGTGAAATGAATTTCTGGATGTGGGTTCAGTATGAATTCTTCACCCAGTGGCGCAAGCTTAAGGCTTACGCCTCCTCGAAAAAAATAGTTATAATCGGCGATATGCCGATATACGTTGCGCATGACAGCATGGACGTATGGCGCGCTCCCGGAGAGTTTTTGCTTGACGAAAGCTACAATCCAAAGGAAGTCGCGGGTTGCCCTCCCGATGCGTATGCCGAAGACGGTCAGCTTTGGGGAAATCCTATATATAACTGGGATAAGATGGAGGACGATTCGTTCTCATGGTGGTGCGACAGGGTTAAAGCGGCGTTTAAGCTTTACGATATTCTGCGAATCGACCACTTCCGCGGATTTGCAAGCTTTTATTCAATTCCGTACGGCGACGAAAACGCACGACGCGGCAAATGGGTAAAAGCTCCCGGTCTTTCGTTGTTCAAGAAAATAAAGCAAACATATCCAAAAGCGAAGATAATAGCAGAAGACCTTGGATTTATAACCGATGACGTGCGTGAGCTTCTAAATGAATCCGGATTCCCCGGAATGAAGCTTTTGCAGTTTGCCTTCTATGATGAAAGCAGCGAGTATCTGCCCGCGAACTATACGACTGACAACTGTATCGTTTATACGGGATCTCATGATTCGGATTGCACGAGATCATGGGCATCAGGGCTCGCAGGAGAAGAGCGCCGGTTGTTTTTAAGAGTAGCAAAACCAAAAAAGGGGCAAAGCAAAACCTATGCTCTTATAGAGCTTGCTATGAAAAGCCGAGCGAATCTTGCAATAATTCCAATGCAGGACTTTCTTGAACTGACGAACGACGAAGCCAGAATGAATACCCCTTCAGTTCCCGAGGGCAACTGGGGCTGGCGTCTGTCCTCGCGTGCGCTGACAGATTCGCTTGCAGAAAAAATAAAATCTATAACAAAAGCTACGCGACGCGCAAATTGAAAGGCGCGTATAAATTCTTAACCATATAAAATGAAAACCCCGTTATGCAGTCCAAAATATGGCGCATAATGGGGTTTTGATGTTTGTTTTCTTATATTTTTAAAGGCTTTTGGTAAAGTCTGATATTGTTTTTAGTAATACGTTAAGAATAAACCGTGCCGCTCCTTTTTTATCCCGTCACTACTCTAACGTCAACGTCTCCGCCAAGAAGAGGAAGAATGTTGCCCTCGATTTTTTCACCGTTGACGTAAATTTCCTTTACGTTAGCTCCGCCGTTTTCGTATGTGATATGATAGTTCGTCGTACGGAATTTTTTATCTATCGCCGCACTTTTCCATGACGTAGGAAGGCAAGGCTCTACCTTAAGTCCTTCCATTTCGGGAAGAAGTCCGAACACGTAGTTCACCATAGCCTTACCAAACCACTGTCCGGCTGCGGTTCTCCAGCTCTGACCGGGAGTTCCGTAACGGTAACCGGTCTGTTTTCCAAAGTACGAGTTGCACATGATATAAGGCTCTGCGCGTCCGTCTACCACTTTATTGCGGAACGGAAGAATAGTATTTATGCCCGCTTCAACCTTATCAGGACGCTTAAGCATAGCATCTGCGGCTATTTTCCATGCAATAGTGTGCAAATAGACGCCGCCGTTTTCATGAATACCGGGATGCTTCACGGTAACGCTTCCTATGCCTGCGTCATACTTGGTGTATGCAGGAGAAGATATAACCGTTCCAAGCGGGTCCGAAAGATACTTTTCAACAGAATCCATTGCCACAATTTCTCTGCCGCATCTTGATACGCCCGAGAACACAGCCCATATTTGAGGAATAAGGAACATCTTACCCTCCTCGCACTCATGAGAGCCTATTTTAACGTCATTATCATTATAGGCATCGAGATAATACTCGCCGTCCCAGCCGTACTCCTCGATAATATCTCTCATTTCCTCCGCACGCTCTCTTACAAGCCTTGCGTCATCGCTCTTGCCGTAAATATCAGCAATTTCAGCGAAGAATTTGCTGGCTCTGTACCACGCAATGGAAAGCCAGACGCTGACGCCCTTGCCTTCCTTTCCTGCGGTATTCATGCAGTCGTTCCAATCTCCGCCCCATATCTTGATGAGATTGTGAAGACCGCGGAAATTATAAAGAAAATCAACCGAGCGGTAAAGGTGCTCGTAAATAGTTCCCGACGTACCGTCGTTATACGGCACAACGATATCAAGTATGTCCTTTCTTCCAAGCTCCTTAAGTATCGACGATGCCGTAAAGTTTAGCCAAACGGTGTTATCCGAGAAATTATTCGGTCTTATCTGACCGTCGATAAACGTCCTCGGTGCATACCCGTTGGAATCCTGATACGAAAGTATTCTCTTAAATCTTTCAAGAGCAAGCTCGGGATTGATGTCTGCCAAGCAGTCCGTGTCACTTGTGAGGTCTCTGTATCCGTTGTGACGCACTCTCGCCCAGCGCGAGCCGAGATTAGTCTGATGCTTAAGCCACTCGAACATGCTGTTGAGCATACCGTCGGGAGTATTGATGCTAACCATATCAACCTCGGACTCAAATTTCTTAAGCACAGCCTCGCGTTCTTTTGTGAAGTATTCACCAGAAGCGCACTTTTCCTTCATTTCTTTCATCTCATGGGGAGAATAGACTATACCAAGAAGATATACAATTTCCTTTTCCTCTCCGGGAGCAAGAGCTATTTTCTTTTCCATAGCATACGCAAGCTTCTCACCGCATCCGATAAGATTATTGCATCCGCCATTTTCAAGAATAACAGGATGAGCAAAGGAGCCGTACGGTCCTATTATAGCATTATATGCGCCGGCATAACCGTCGCTCTGCTCTGAGAGAGTCATAAAGCCATATGCGGTTTGCGGTTTGCCGTGCATAGACGTTCTCTTTGATATGTAAAGACTGTCAAGCGACTCGTCGTAAACAGTCGCCTCTGTATTGTAACCCTGACGGGCATATGCGGCATCAAAAGCGCTGTCGCAAAATGCAAGAACGGTAACCTCACGCGCCTTATCTGAAAGATTTTTTACCTTAACGCTCCAAAGCTCGCAAGTTAAATCGCGCGGAACGATGATTGAAACTGTCGAAGCAATTCCGCAATTCTCGGTATAAATATCGCTTGCGCCTCTTCTATGAACGCATCTGTAAGCGTCTCTTTTTTCATTTACGGGATGACCGCCGATTCCCCAATGCTTGCCGTCCTCCAATATGAAAAAGCCTCTGTCCTGAACGAGCTTTACTCTTCTGCCGAGATTATCCTGCGCAAAGCTCTCGCCTGCTCCCACCTGAGAGGTGTAGGTTATATAATTATCGTTCCACAGATAGTTATACCAGTTTCTCGGAATATCCGCCTCGGTTATACAAAAATCAATTCCGTTTTCAAGATAATGACCGTATTGCTTGCTACTCATTTGTTATCTCCCTTTCTATTTCAAAAGTACTTCTTTGTTAGTGACGTAGAAAATATCGCCACGGGTTGCAATAAGCTAAATTCTGTTTAAATTTTAACATAGCTCATACCAAAAGTCAACAAAAGTAGAAAATATATAAATATACAGAGAACATTTTTACACTGTTGACATAGCTTTAAAAATCTGTTAAACTGATATACATAGCATTTCATTGTGAAAGGATAAAGATATGGTAACAATAAAAAATTCTCACCTCACGGTGAGCATCGCAAGAAAAGGTGCTGAAATAAAAAGCATAATCTGCGGTGGCAAGGAATACATGTGGGATTCCGACCCCAAGTTCTGGGCGCAGAGTGCACCGATAATGTTTCCGATATGCGGAGGCCTCAAGGGCGGAAAGTACGAGCTTGACGGCAAAAGTTACGAAATGTCCAAGCACGGCTTTGCCAAGCTCAATACATTTGAGGTTGAGAGCCTTTGCGAGGATAGTGTAACCATGCTACTTTGCGATAATGAACAAACAAGAAAAATGTACCCCTATTCATTCGAATTCCGCGTGAGCTTTGCGCTTTCCGGAAATAGTCTTACTGTAAGCTATTGCGCAAAAAATCTAGACACCAAAGATATGTATTGTACAGTAGGCTGCCATGAGGCCTATGCATGCCCTGAGGGTATTGAGGATTACGAGATAGTTTTCCCCGAAAAAGAAACGCTTTACGCTTATGCGCTGAACGGAGATATACTTACGGATTATACAAAGCTCATAATTGAAAACACTAATACTCTCCATCTCAAGGATTCGTATTTCTACCTCGATGCACTTGTTTTTCGTGATTTGAAGAGCAGAAGCGCCTCATTGGTCAACCGCAAGACAGGCAGGTGCGTTAAGGTTGATTTTGAAGGCTTTGATTACTTCGTGCTTTGGCACAAATTTACCGCTCCGTATATCTGCATTGAGCCCTGGTGCGGTATTCCCGATGTGGCCGGAAGCTCATATGACATAAAAGAAAAAGAGGGAATGCATAAGCTCCCCTCGGGCGAAACATTCAGCCGTTCACACACAATTACAATAGGTTAAATACAAAATCTTCAGGTGGGGTATGCGAACCCCGCGCCTATGGCGCTGTGGTTCGAATCCTCTATTCCGCTGCCATGGATAGAAAAAA
>JAZRHO010000002.1:0-5362 GCA_045644805.1 Eubacteriales bacterium
GGGGATTTCAGTTTCGGGTAAAACCCTAAATATTTCACATTATACGGAGTTTTATTTTTTCATCGGTTAACCTCTATTGAACCACGCGACTATCGCGTCGTTTTCTTTATACACAAAAAGCACACCTTTGTCGAAAGACAAAGGTGTACTTTTGTTGGCGCGCCCTGGAGGATTCGAACCTTCGACCTACCGGTTCGTAGCCGGGCACTCTATCCACTGAGCTAAGGGCGCAAAAAAAATGGAGCGAGTGATGGGAATCGTACCCACGCGACCAGCTTGGAAGGCTGGAATTCTACCATTGAACTACACTCGCATCAGCCATATTATAATATCACATTATCTTTGATTTGTCAATACTTTTTCAAAAGTTTTTTTCGATTTTTTTCACAGATTTTTTTGAGAGCGGAGATTTTTATTTCTCTCCGCTCTCGGTCTAAGTTTTTTATATCTTATTTGATAACAATATTTATGATCTTTCCGGGAACGACGATTTCTTTTACTATTATCTTATCAGCTATTGCGACGGCAATTTTTTCGTCAGCCTTGGCAATTTCCAGAATTGCTTCTTTTGAAGCATCCTTAGGAACTACAATGGTCGAACGAACCTTTCCGTTTATCTGCACGGGAAGCTCAATACTATCGTCAACCGTTTTGCTTTCATCATATTCAGGCCATTTAGCAATGGAAATCAAATTATTTCCGCCGAGAAGTTCATTTATCTCTTCAGCTATATGAGGTGCAAACGGTGATAGTATTGTTACGAAAGTAATCAACTCATCCTTGGTAATGCTTCCGATCTCATAAATTGTGTTAAGCGTACCCATCATTGCGGCTATTGCAGTATTGAAACGCATTCCGTCAATATCAGCGCTCACCTTTTTGATGAGCTTATGCATATGCTTTTCCAGCTCAGGTGTCGTGCCATTTCCCTTTGCCATATCAACAAGATTCATAACACGCTCAAGGAAACGCTTGCAACCCTTGATAGACTGGGTATTCCACGGTGCCGACTGCTCAAAATCACCAATAAACATTTCGTAAAGACGCATCGTATCTGCTCCATAGTCACGAACTATATCATCGGGATTTACCACATTACCGCGAGATTTGGACATTTTTTCACCGTTTTCACCGAGAATCATTCCATGACTTGTACGCTTTGCGTAAGGCTCCTTTACTTCAAGCACATCAATATCATAAAGGAACTTAGCCCAGAATCTGGAATAAAGCAAATGAAGTGTCGTATGCTCCATACCGCCGTTATACCAATCAACGGGCATCCAATACTTCAACGCTTCCACAGATGCAAGCTCGTTATCGTTATGGGGATCACAATAACGAAGGAAATACCACGAAGAGCCTGCCCACTGAGGCATAGTATCTGTTTCGCGTTTTGCTTTACCGCCGCACTTAGGACATTTGCAATTCACCCAATCGGTCATAAGAGAGAGAGGCGACTCACCGGTTTCAGTAGGCTCATACGAATCTACTTCCGGAAGCTCCACAGGAAGCTGCTCTTCGGGAATAGCTACCCAACCGCACTTTTCACACTCAACAAGCGGAATAGGCTCGCCCCAATATCTCTGACGGGAGAATACCCAGTCGCGAAGCTTAAAGTTGACTTTTTCTTCTCCTATTCCCTTTTCCTCTAATAACTTGATCATCGCAAGTTTGGCGTCGGCAACCTCAAGACCGTTAAGGAAGCCTGAATTAACAAGCTTTCCGGTGGCAACATCTGTATATGCTTCGTTAGTAACATCTCCGCCTGCTACAACCTCAACTATGGGAAGATTAAATTTCTTGGCAAAATCAAAATCGCGCTCATCATGTGCAGGAACTGCCATGATTGCTCCAGTTCCGTAACCTGCCAGAACGTAGTCTGAAATAAAGATAGGTATTTCTTTACCGGTTGCGGGGTTTATAGCATTTACACCGTCGAGTCTTACACCCGTCTTATCTTTAACAAGCTCAGTACGCTCAAAATCCGATTTTTTGGAAGCTTCAGCTTTATAGGCTTCAACTTCATCATAATTATTTATTAGAGACTTCCACTTTTCAACACAAGCGTGCTCGGGGGCAATAACCATATAAGTAGCACCGAACAATGTATCACATCTTGTTGTGTATACACGAAGCTTATCACCTGCGGTAGTATTGAAATCAATTTCCGCACCGTGAGACTTACCGATCCAGTTAATTTGCTGCGTCTTAACTCTCTCTATGTAGTCAAGTCCGTCGAGATCGGAAATAAGTCTATCCGCGTATTCGGTTATCTTAAGCATCCATTGGCTCTTTACCTTTCTTATAACAGGAGCAGAGCATCTTTCGCAATGACCGCCTATTACTTCTTCATTGGCAAGAACTACCTTACATGACGTACAGAAGTTAACAGCCATCTCTTTTTTATAAGCAAGTCCCTTTTTGAAAAGCTGAATGAAAATCCACTGTGTCCACTTATAATAAGAGGGATCGGTAGTATTGATCTCTCTGTTCCAATCAAATGAAAGCCCCAAAGCTTTAAGCTGTGATTTGAATCTGGCTACATTCTTTTCAGTAACAAGTTTAGGATGAATTTTGTTTTTTATGGCATAGTTCTCAGTAGGAAGTCCAAATGCATCCCATCCCATCGGGAAAAGAACGTTGTACCCCTGCATTCTTTTTTTTCTTGATACAATATCAAGAGCCGTATAAGGACGTGGATGTCCTACGTGGAGTCCCTGTCCCGAAGGATAAGGGAATTCTACTAGAGTGTAGTATTTCGGAAGAGAAAAATCCTGCTTAGCTTCAAAAGGATTTTTTTCATCCCAAATTTTTTGCCATTTTTGCTCAATTTGTTTGTAATCGTAAAGCATTTTTATATTTCCTTTGTTAAAAATTATTCAAACTTAGAATCGACTTGTGCAACAAGATTTGTAATATCTTGTTTACATTCAACAGGAAGAAGTCGATCGAAGTTATAGAAGCCTCTTCCCTCAGAATCAAATATATTAATGATAAGCGAGCCAAAATCCACAAGTATCCAGGTATTTCCTTTTTTGCCTTCCACACGCAAAGCGGTTTGTCCTCTCATATCGAAATTATCAACAACATCATCTGCAAGGGACGCAACATGAGTCAAAGATCTTCCTGTTGCATTTACGTAAAAATCGGTAACAGACGTGTGCTGTCTTACATCAAACATACTAACATCAAGCGCAAGCTTCTCGATAAGAATCTTGACCGCCTCTTCAGCTAGCACATTTGAATCTGCACCTAAAAGCTCATTTGTTCTTTCGTTAATCATACCAGTCCTCCAACCGCTTCGGTTGTTTAATCATTCCTTGTAGTAATATTTATATCGTTCAACGTTTTATTTGAATACTCGCGATATTCTATTGAATCATCCTCATATATATTAATAAATCCAGCTTCGTTTGTATTAAGAAAATTACGGTTTCTATCAAATTCCTTATTGGCAAACATATATTTTTTTGAAATTTCTGCCGCGCTTTTTCTGTTCAAAACATAAAAAGATAGTCCGTTCTTACTTTGCAAAGGCTCTCCCGGCATAGTCACGTAATACGTTGTTTTATCACCTTCTGCTTTTAAAGCCTCCATCAGAAGTGAAAGTGAATCCATGATTTTAACGTTAGTTACCAATTCATTTTTTACAGACATAGCAATATCAAAAAGCGTCGAAAAAGGAACGCCTTCTGCGATTCGTCTGAAGAGTGCGTTAAGAAACAGTTTTTGAGCATCAATCCGTCCAAGATCACCCATAATATAACCTTGTCGGTATCTTATGAAAAGCTCGGCATCGTTTCCGGTTATATGGTTAATACCTTGCTTCAAAATAAGAGATGGACTACCGTCATCTGCTGTTATTACCATATCAGATGGTACTTCAATATCTATACCGCCAAGCGCATCGACGGTTTTTTTGAATGTATCAAGTGTTATACCTAAATATCCGTCAAATTCAGCTCCAAAGGCTTCAGATATAGCATCCGTTGTACTCTGCATTGCACTTTTTTTATCTTCGCCATAAAGACGTCTCACTGCATAAAACTGATTAATCTTGTTTTGGGCTTTTCCAAAGCCGAAATACGTATCTCGCGGTATTTGTGCAACACAAACGGTATTGGTCTTGAAATCATAACTGATGGTAAATAAAACATCTGTATTTTCCGCAGCAGCATCAAATCCCGCTACCAGATATACGTATTTGCTTTTTTCGCATGGTGTCACTGTGTCATCGGTCTTAGGCGAACAAGATACCAAAACCGCCGCAATTGCTATTAAGACCATAAATGATAAAGCAATTTTTTTCATCTTCTACATAAACCTCCGAATTTTCTTATGCTAGTTTATGTAGATAAAGTCTTTTTTAATTTTGCAATATATTCTTTAAAAGAGATATCTTGGTGTCATATATTCTGGAATTAATCGGACGATTGTCCTTTTTTAATGCTTCCAATGCCCCATTGATTGAAGCCAGACATGCTTCATTCAGTCTAATAATAGCTTCTTCATATGCAAGATTTTCAAAATTTTCAAAAAGAAAATTGCGAACTCTTTTACAAGATTCAAAATTACGTGTATCTTCAGCATAATCGGAAACAAAAATAATCTTATCAAATACGTTCATTTCCCTGTCCCCGACAGTATGCTTGAAGACAGCTGAAAGGATATCACCTTTTGCAAATTCAGAAAAATCGCGTTCGATTATAACAGGTGCTGTAAAAGAATGGAGCACTCCCGGAGTTTTCCGATCTTCATCCGTGAGGCAAAATCCGGAATTTTCAAGAATTTTTATTTGCTCGCCAAATTCGATTTCTTTAGTTATGTCATGTAAAATCGCCGCAGCTCTAAGAGCATCTATATCATCAGGTAATAAAATCTTACCCAAACGTGCAGCACATCTCTCGACGCCCAAAATATGTGAAAACCTTTTTTCCGATATTCTTTTTTTTACTTCAGTACGAAGATTATCCAAATTCATATTAAAGCTCTATTCTTTTCTTGTTAACGGACTGCTTGTAAAGGACAAATCTTGTACCTACGCAAGATACAACATCGCACTCGATCGCTTCAGCAATTTCATTTGCCGCTTCTTTGGCAGTATATCCGCTATTTTCAAGAACTCTTGCTTTTATAAGCTCTCTTGCTTCAAGCGCATTGGCAATTTGCTTGCATATTTCCTCGCTTATTCCGCCTTTGCCTATTTGAAAAATCGTGTCAAGATCCTGTGAAAGCGAACGAAGATATGCTCTTTGTTTACTCGTAATCATAAAAAACACCTTTAAATTCAATTATCGTTGCTCTCAAAGAGCGCGTTTGCAAAGTCTTTAGCATCAAAATGCTTCATATCGTCTATTTGCTC
>JAZRHO010000003.1:0-20260 GCA_045644805.1 Eubacteriales bacterium
TGACTCTATATTCGGATATCCTCTGCCTGACTCCCATTTTGAGATAGCAGTTCGAGATACATAAAGCTTCTCGGCAAGCTCCTCTTGCGTAAGTCCCTTTTGTTTTCTTAATTCTTGAAGTTTTTCATTAAATTCCATAATATATACTTGCCTACAAATTCAAGTTTATCTATTAGTTGTATTATACCATAAAAACGGTGAAAAGTAAATAGGACGCCTTAAATCTCTGTAGATGTAACCGTCTTTTTAGTTATCACACCCGACTTGCACCAAATTTGCACCAAACGGAGTATTGATAAAAAAGAAAACCCCGAAAACCTTGATGGTATCGGGGTTTTTTGATAATTGCCGTAAGGCTGTAATTATCTCTTGGAGAACTGAGGCGCACGACGAGCAGCCTTGAGACCGTACTTCTTTCTTTCCTTCATTCTGGGGTCACGGGTAAGGAGACCTGCCTTCTTGAGGAGAGGCTTGTAGGTTTCATCTGCAACGAGAAGTGCACGAGCAACGCCGTGACGGATAGCACCTGCCTGGCCGGAGAAGCCGCCGCCGCAAACGTTTGCAACGATATCAAACTTACCAACAGTTTCGGTTACACCGAAGGGCTGGTTAACGATGAGCTTGAGAGTTTCAAGACCGAAATAATTGTCAATATCTCTGCCGTTGATGGTTACGTTACCTGTACCGGGATAGAGACGGACTCTTGCAACAGACTTCTTTCTTCTGCCTGTGCCGTAGAAATAAGGTTTAGCACTTGTATACATTGTTCATTATCCTCCCTATTAGTCAAGTACGATGGGCTGCTGAGCTGCCTGCTTGTGATCAGCGTCCTTGTAAACGTGAAGACGAGTGAAGGCCTTAGCGCCAAGTGTGTTGTGAGGGAGCATACCCTTAACTGCAAGCTCCATAGCGGACTCGGGACGAGTAGCCATAAGAGTCTTGTACTGTACTTCCTTGAGGCCTCCGATATAACCGGAGTGGTGACGGTAGTACTTCTGCTCGAGCTTCTTACCTGTAAGAACAGCCTTAGAAGCGTTAACGATGATTACGAACTCGCCGCAATCTGCGTGGGGGGTGAACTCAGGTCTGTGCTTGCCGCGAAGAATGTTAGCATCCTTAACTGCGGTCTTACCGAGAGGCTTGCCTGCGGCATCAATAACATACCATTTACGTTCAATGGTTTCTGCTTTTGCCATAAATGTGGACATTTTTGAATCCTCCTGAATTTTTGATTATGGAGCGTTCTGCTCCAACCTTTTTTCAAAGCCTCGTTATTATACCATAATGAAAAACACTTGTCAACCCTTTTTTGAAAACTTTTTTGCACCAAAACGATTTAGAAATATTAAAGCTCTTAAAATCTCTGATTTTCTCTTTTTTTCTCGTGTTTACTCGTTCTCGATTGATAAAATTTTTTTTAATAATTTTACGCAGAATGCACAAAATTCCTTCATTTATAGATAAATATAAGGAAGAGAGGGTTGCTTTTGCTTTAAGCAACCCCCATGCTTTATATCTGCTTGTTAACGCTCTTATACTCGTCGTAATAACGGTAGTAAGGGCAGCCCTTTGTATTAAGACCGAGAAAATCATTCATCTCATCTTCATCTAAGGATAGCGAGCACGTATATGAATCGGTATAATCGTCATACTGGTAAAATTCGCAGCTCTCGCAGCTTGCTTTATGCTTTATTCCGTACTTAGAAAAGTCCATCTCTTATAAATTTCCGGCAAGAATCATTATAATAATGATGATTATAACAGCTATTCCCGCTCCGATATAAAACTTCTTATTGTCGTAGGTTTTTACCTCGGGAACGCTCTCTTCGCTTTCCTTGTAAATTTCACTAAGTGCCGCAACGGCGCTTCCTGCTTCGTCAATTTTAGCGTAAAGCTCTCTTACGCTCTCGCGTATTGCGGTTATTTCACGAAGCATTTCATCATCAAACACCTCGCCGTCAGTAATGCTTACGGCACATTCAAGTATAACCTTTTCATCTGTACCGTCTGCTCCGAGCGTGAGCTCGCCTGCAATAAGTGCCGCTGTACTGTCGGATACGTCGGTTTCGTTCAAATCTCTGTCCGAAGCAAAGCATTTGTAATCAGCGATAACGCCCTTTTCTTTTGCTTCTGCTTTTATATTTTCAAATGTGTTTGTGAGTGCTTCACGCGCTTCAATTATTGTCATTTTAAATTTCCTTTTCCTTTCGTTTATCCGACTATGGCTTTAATTATAAAGATAAGGGCGAGGATTGCCAAAACCGCGCCTACGGCTATAACACCGCGCTTTTTCAAAGCGTTAAGCGATGCTTCCATTTTTGCGACGAGCTCCTTGCCTTCCTTTTCAATCTCCGCGCATTCGGAGTCAATAAGAGCTTCTACGTTGTCTGAAGCTTCCAGCTTCTTTGAAAATTCCATAACCCTGGAATCAAAGTCCAAATATTCGCTCTCGAGCTTGCTCGGCTGAAGTATTTCATTACCCTTAAGCTCTGCGGCTATCGTGTAATAAAATTCGGGGTCTTCATCTTCAAGGTGCCCCGCCGCGCGTACTCTCAGATTTGCGAGCATTGAAGTGCTTTTTCCTTGTATGAATTCGGGACTCTCGTCATACCTTTCGTTCATATAGGTAACCGAGGTCTCTATTGATAGCTTATCACCGTTTTTTGCTCTCTCCAGCATAGCCTTTGTTTCGGAAAGCTTGCTCTCAAAAAGCTCTTTTGCTTCAAGCTGTGTCATTTATATCTCCCCTTAGGATTCATTATATTATTTTTTCGTCAACAACAAATTCCGCGCCAACCTTTTTTATGCCGTAATGCGTTTTGCATGCCATTTCAAAAATTTTTGAGCCGTCGATTCCGACGCAGTTATCAATAGAATCAAGAAACGCTATGGCAGACGAGTGAAAGTCTGATGAAGTAACGAATATACCGCGCGACCCTTGGCGCGCGCATACTGCACCGTAAAATCCGCGCACGGTTGTTTCGTTTGTAGTATCCGTGCGGTTCTTTGTCTGCACCATAACCGTCTCGCGGAAGCCGAGAAAGTCTTCGGTTTGCATAATTCCGTCAATGCCGCCGTCGGCTGAGCCGCCTGTGGTGGAATTAGATATGACCTTCTTGCCGTAAAGCGTTACGTATTTTTCAAGAAGCGTCATGAAATAAACCTCGAAAAACTCACCGCCTTTTTTATGAATACGGGAAAGAAACGTGTTTTTCAGAGCTAGAATTCCGTTTATATCGTCGATCTTTGCGGCAACCTTTGAGGATAAGCTGTATCGTCTTTCCGAAAGTGTAAGAATTCCTTCGCTTACCATTCGGCGAAGCGCGTCTCCCATGTATGAAAACAGCTTGTTATCGTCCTTTTCGGTAAGAGTTTTACCCGTTTCAAATATACGCATAAGCTCCGAGCGTATCGCGTTTTTGGTCATGGACCTCTCTGAAAGCAGACGGAGTATTTCACTCTCACATTTTTCTTTTCTGATAATCTGCGGCTTTTGATCGTGCGCGGTATAAATTCCGTCGGAACTCTTTACTATCATGCCTTTTCGCAGCATATCGTCTATTACCGATCCGATAAGACTTCTTTCTACGTTTGCTCGTCCGTTCGTGCTTTTATCGAGAACTTGCGCGCGGGTAAGGCCGAGGGAGTCGATATAAGCCGATATAAGCTCTTTTCTCGTTCTTGGTGCTTTCTCGAGAATCTCTATTATCTTAATGAATTCTTTCTTGTTGCTCTTCAACGTTATGTACCTCGTTTCATGAAGATACGATATGACTATTCCATGCATATTATAAAACATGAGAGCCGATTTGTCAACATTTTTAATAGTTTGTTTTCTTTCACATTATATTTTATAGCTAAATCTTAGGTTTTCCCAAAGCCATTTCTGAGTAAAAGAGGTTGCTTTTTTTAAAAATATGTGATATAATATATCAGTTAATCACACAAAGATTGTAAGGGGGAGATTATGGTAAAGATAATCGGCGTCGAAAAGAATTCGTATGCGGATAAAAGCGGTATTCTGGCAGACGATATTCTTATCTCAATAAATGAAAATCCGATAACCGACGTTCTTGATTACCGTTTTTATCTTACGGAGAGAAGAGTAACTCTTACGCTCCAAAGAGAGACGGCGCAATATTCTGTAACCATAAAAAAAGGCGAGTACGATGATATCGGTCTCGACTTTGAAACGCCCCTTATGGATAAAAAGCATTCCTGTAAAAACGGCTGTATCTTCTGCTTTATAGACCAGAACCCCGAAGGACTGCGGGACTCTTTGTATTTCAAAGATGATGATTCGCGCCTTTCATTCATTCACGGGAATTATATAACTCTTACAAATATGAGCGATGCCGATGTTGAGCGTATTCTTAAAATGCGATTTTCTCCCATCAACATCTCTGTTCATACAACCAATCCCGAGCTTCGCGTGAAAATGATGAAGAATAAGCGTTCGGGCGAGGTTTTAAAATACCTCAAAAGCTTTAAGGACGCGGGACTTTCGATGTGCGGTCAGGTCGTTCTTTGCAGGGGCATAAATGACGGTGCGGAGCTTTTGCGCACAATGACGGAGCTTTCGGAGTATTTTCCCGAGATGGGGAGTGTTTCGATAGTTCCTGCAGGACTTACAAAATTCAGGGACAAGCTTTATCCCTTGACCGATTTTAACGAATCCGAAGCCCGCGAGGTTATAGATATGATAGAAGCCTTCGGCGAAAAGATGCTGAAGGAGCATGGGGCGCGCATGTTCTTTGCCGCCGATGAGCTTTATCTTAAAGCAAAAAGACCTGTTCCCGAAGCGGAATATTATGAGGGTTATCCGCAGATAGAGAACGGTGTCGGAATGATACGTTCGTTCCTTGATGACTTTTCGCTTGCATGGGATGATATTGCGGATATGAGCGATTCCTTGAAAAAGCCAAGGCATGTTTCCGTTGCCACAGGTAAGGCCGCCTATCCTATGATAAAGGAGATTTGCGAGCGTCTTTCGGGCTTCATCAAGAATCTCCGTGTTGACGTATATGGAATTACAAACAATTTCTACGGTGAGACCATCACCGTTGCAGGTCTTCTGACGGGAAAGGACATTTATGAGCAGCTTTGCGGTATGCCGCTGGGCGAGGAGCTCTTCATTCCCGTAAATTCTCTGCGTGACGGTGAGGATGTATTTCTTTGCGGAATGACGAAAGACGAGCTTTCGGATAAGCTTGCTGTCAGGGTATCCGTCAGTGAGAACGACGGATATGAATTTGTCCGCGCTATAATGGGTGCGGAATAAAAACTTATTCTTACGAGAGGAATGGTTGAAAATATGTCAAAACCGATAGTTGCTATAGTCGGCAGACCGAATGTCGGCAAAAGCACTCTTTTCAATAAAATAATAGGCGAAAGACGCTCGATAGTCGAGGATACTCCCGGTGTTACACGTGACCGTATATACGCTGACGCAGAGTGGAACAGCAGAAAGTTTATTCTTATTGACACAGGCGGAATAGAGCCCAAAAGCGATGATACTATACTTAAGCAAATGCGAAATCAGGCTGAGATTGCCGTTGCTACCGCAGACGTCATAATTTTCCTTTGCGACGTGCGCGCCGGACTTGTCGCAGATGACAGGGATATAGCTGTAATGCTTAAAAAATCAGGCAAGCCGATTATCCTTTGCGTCAATAAAATAGACAAGGTAGGCGAAGTTCCTTACGAGTATTACGAGTTTTATGAGCTCGGATTCGAGCGTGAGCCTATCGCGCTTTCATCCCTGCATGGAACGGGCTCGGGTGATCTGCTTGACGCCATAATAGAGGAATGCAATTTTCCCGAAGAGATGGAAGAGGACCCTTCTATTATCAACGTTGCGGTTATAGGAAAGCCTAATGCGGGTAAATCCTCAATTATAAACCGTATGTGCGGTGAGGAAAGAATGATAGTTTCCGATATTGCAGGAACTACGCGCGACGCGGTGGATACGCTTGTAGAAAACGACTTTGGAAAATATAATTTTATAGATACCGCGGGTATAAGGCGCAAGTCCAAGGTTGAGGATAGAATTGAAAAATTCAGTGTTCTTCGCGCAAATATGGCGGTAGAGCGCGCTGACGTATGCCTTCTTATGATAGACGGCAAGGACGGTATTACTGAGCAGGATGAAAAAATAGCCGGTATCGCTCACGAGGCGGGCAAGGCTTGTATCATAGTAGTTAATAAATGGGATGCCGTTGAAAAGGATAACAGCACCGTCAAAGAGACGACAAACAGAATAAGAACCGCGCTTGCATATATGCCTTACGCGCCGATAGTTTTTGTTTCGGCAATGACGGGGCAGAGAGTTATGAATCTTTATTCTATGATAAACGACGTTTATAATGAATCGTGTCACAGAGTCAGCACGGGTATGCTCAACGACGTGCTGAATGATGCTATGACGCGTGTTCAGCCTCCTTCCGACAGAGGCAAGAGACTGAAGATTTATTATATGACTCAGACTTCGGTATGTCCCCCCACCTTTGTTATATTCTGCAACAGTGAGGAGCTCTTTCATTTCTCTTACAGAAGGTATATTGAAAATTGTTTAAGAGACACCTTTGGCTTCTCCGGTACGCCCATTAAGATAATTATTCGACAAAAGGGCGATAAAGAAGGGAATTGATTTTTTTTGCTCCAAAGAAAGGAGAAAATGTTTTAATGTTTATAGATAACATAAAAGTATATCTGAAAGCAGGCGACGGAGGTAACGGTGCTGTTGCTTTCCACAGAGAAAAATACGTAAACGCAGGAGGTCCCGACGGTGGTGACGGCGGACGTGGTGGAAACATTATATTCAAGGTTGACACGGGTGCGAATACCTTGCTTGCGTTTCGTTATAAGAGAAAGTTCGTTGCGGAAAACGGAGATAACGGCAACGGAGGCAAACGCCACGGTAAAAACGGAGCTGATACGGTAATACCGGTACCTCCCGGAACTCTTATTAAGGATCCTGCGAGCGGAAAAATAATATTCGATATGGCATCGGCTGATGAATTCATTGTCTGCAAAGGAGGAAGAGGCGGATGGGGAAACCGTCATTTTGCGACTCCCACTCGCCAGATACCCCGATTCGCAAAGAGCGGAACGAAGGGAGAGGAGAGAGAAGTTCTTCTTGAGCTTAAAATGCTTGCCGAGGTAGGTCTTGTCGGATTCCCAAACGTAGGTAAGTCATCTATACTTGCGCGTATAAGCTCGGCAAAGCCTAAAATTGCCAATTACCATTTTACAACTCTCTCACCAAATCTCGGTGTGGTTTCCTCAGGGGGCGAGCGAGGGTTCCTTGCCGCTGACATTCCCGGACTCATCGAAGGCGCTTCGGAGGGACTCGGACTTGGTCATGCCTTTCTTCGCCACGTGGACAGGTGCCGTCTTCTTATTCACGTTGTTGACCTTTCTTGCGCTGATGGAAGAGACCCTATAAGTGATATGAAAAAAATCGACGATGAGCTCTTTAAGTATTCGGAGGAGTTATCTTCGCGTCCGCAGATAGTCGCCGCCAATAAAATAGATTCTGTGCTCATGGAAGATGAGGAGTACGTTAAGGACTTCTTTGACTGTTGTCAAAGCCTTGGCAGGAAGGTGGTTCCTGTATCTGCGATAACCGGAGAGGGACTTGATGAACTGGTTTCCTTGGCAGCTGACGCGCTTTCAAAGCTTCCGCCGCTTACCGTTTATGAGCCCGAATATATACCCGAAGATGATATTTCTTTAAGTTCAGATGACGTTATGCAGACTACAGTACGCCGCGAGAATAATAAGTATATCGTTGAGGGAGAGTGGCTCTTCAACTTCATGGGAAAAATAAATTTCTCAGACTACGAGTCGTTGAATTATTTCCAAAGAGTTCTCCAGAAAAACGGTGTTATAGATAAACTTCGCGAAGCCGGCATTGAAGAAGGCGATACTGTAAATATATACGATTTTGAATTTGATTTCGTTTATTGATGGCATAAATGTAAACAAAAGTGCGCATAATCTGTGGTTTTTGATTGTGCGCACTTTTGTTTTTTAGAAAATTCCAAAGGCTTGATTTATACCGAGCGATATGATTTTTGCACATGAATCCACGATTCCGTCTATCTCGCGCGGAGAGACAAACATTTCTTCATCAGCCTCTAAAATTTCATGAGAAAATTCAGCGTTCTTCATCAGCATCTTTGCGTTTATAACAGTAGGAACACCGATAGCTATTACAGGAATACCAAGCGTGTTTTGATTAAGAGGCGTGCGGTGATTGCCGATTCCGCTGCCCGGGAATATACCCGTGTCAGATATTTGTATCGTAGAGCCAAGCCTTTTAGGCGAGCGTGAAGCGAGGGCATCAATGGCAAAAACGGCATCGGGCTCTATTCTTTCGCAAAGTCCTAGTATCATATCAGATGCTTCCATACCGCTTTGCGCCATGACACCCGGAGTGCATACGGCTATTTGCGAGCATTCTAGCGAGCGGAACATCTTTCTGTCGAAATGTCTTATGTGCATAGTTGCGTTTATCATTGATGCGCTTTTAGGTCCTACTGAGTCGGGTGTCAGATGGGCATTTCCGAGTCCTGCGATGAGCAGCTTGTCGGGGCATACGTCGAGTAGATCAAGCATTCCGCAAAGCTCTTGTGCGATTTCGTTTGCCGCGTCCTCTATCTGCTCCTCGTCGAGCATATTCATTCTTCCGAGGGAGAGTGTGTCATAATTACCTTTGGGACGTCCTATTGATTTTGCCCCCTCCTCACTTGTTATACGAATTCTTTCCCAGGAAAATGCGCCCTTTTCCTCTTTTCGGTACTCAACCCCAGATATGGAGGTGTCAGCCCGTCTTCGCTCGCACGCGAGATCCGAATCCGGGAAAAGAACTCCGTCTTTTTCGTTATGCGAAGAATCAAACATGTTTTATCACTCCCTTTTAACAGTTTTTTACTTTGCACATATTATTGACTCCAAATCCCAATACTATACATATTTGTAAAAAATACACAATCGGTTTGCACGATGTTTGTGCAATCGAACGAAAATTGACGTTGGTGTAAATTAAGATTGAAAAAGATTTTATTTTGTGCTAAACTATATTAGTAAAAAGTATTGCTACGGTTTTTACAATACGCCCCTGGAGGAAACTTATGAAAAGAATTATCAGTGTGCTTCTTGCACTTTCGCTTGTGGTAAGCTTCGCGCTCTCACTGACCGCGTGCGGTGAGCCTAAGGATGACGGTGCGGAAATAAGCGTTTACCTCGGAGACGAAATTTATGATTTCGATCCTACCGAGTATTATGTTGACAGTAATGCCGCGCAGATTATGAGCCTTTTATATGAGCCCCTGTTTACACTCAATAAAAACGGTAAGCTCAAGACCGGCGGAGTGGCGAAAAAATATGATGTAGACGAAGAAGAATGCACTATTGTAATAGAACTTCGTGAAACGTATTGGTCTGACGGAACGCGTGTTAAGGCAGAGGATTTTGTATACGCATGGCGTAATGTGCTTCTTGAGCCTAACAATGCAAATCCGGCAGCTGTACTTCTTTATGACATAGAAAATGCCGCTGAAATCAAAAACTGCGAAATCACTTCTGTTTTTGAGCTTGGCGCTCAGGCTTCGGGTATATACGAGCTTACCATTAAGTACCGCGAGGGAGCTGATTATATGCAGCTTCTTAAGAATCTTGCGGCTGTTGAGACCTCTCCTTTGCGTCAATCGATTGTAAGCGGTGCTGAGGGATATTGGTCCAAGCTTGCAAATACCGTCGTTACGAACGGGCCGTTCATGATATCCAATGTTGATTACGCAAATGATTCGTTTACAATCGTTCGCAATAAGGGTTACCATCAGAGTCTTTCCGTTAAAGACACCACTAAGATAGTTAATCCCGGAATGCTTGTTTCCTTCACATCTCTCGGTTCGGGAGAAAATGCTCTTTCTTATTCGGACATCGAAGAAAAAACTGTTTTCTATATGGGCAATGCTTCCTTGGAGGATAGAAAGAATTACGAGAAGAAGGCAAAGGTAAACGACATGCTTTCGACTTACACGTACGTTTTCAATATGGAAAATCCGTTGTTCCAGATTCCGCAGGTCAGAAAGGCTCTTTCTCTTGTTATAAGCAGAGATGCAATCATAGAGGCGATTACCTTCGGAAAGGCGGCAACCGGATTCCTTCCCGATACGGTTCTTAATTCTAAGGGAAAAACATTCAGTGAGGATATCATTTCAACTTCTGCTAACGAAGCTCAGGCAAGAGAGCTTTTATCTCAGGTTGATCTTTCGGGACTTAATAAGTCCATCACTCTTTCGGTTAATAATGACGAAGAATCGTTGGCGATAGCGAATGTAGTTAAAGCGGCATGGGAATCGCTCGGATTTGCAGTTAACGTCGAAGCGCTCGGTTATGTTGTTACCCCCAAGGGAACCGTTGCAGAAGAGGCATTTTATGATTCGGAGCTTCAGCTTCTTGTAAAGAATGCATCCAGAGGCGAGCGTAGCTTTGACGTTGTAGGAATTGACTGGCAGATGTATTCATCAGATCCCTTCGTAGCTCTTGCGGCATTCTCCGTTGCTTATAGCGGATGCGGTGTTGAGCTTCCGGCTGCCACCGTACGTTACGGTAGCTTTGGCGGATACTTTGATGCTGAGTATGATGCACTTATAAAGGCTGCTTATGAGGCAACCGATGAGTCGGACCGTGAAGCAGCACTTCGCGATGCTGAGAAGAAGCTTGTTGAATCCGCATGTATTATACCTCTTGTTTTTAATCAGAATTTTGCGTTTGTAAGCAGAGATATCTCGAAGCTTCAGGTTAACGGCTTCGGCAACTTTGTTCTTACCGAGCTCAAACAGAAAAATTACAGAAAATACCTTAATTAAATAGTATCATAGGCTGCCTTTTCTCCCAAATTACAAAAGGGAGCGAAGGCAGCTTATAATATATAAAGAAAGGCAATGTTATGAAAAAGCAGTCGAAATTCAAGCTCCAAAGCCTGACCGACATAAAAATATTTCTCCTTTTCTTACTTGATAATATCCGCTATCCGATAGATTATACGACTCTTACGAAAATCATAAGCGACAACGTGGAAGAGGTAACCTTCGATTATGAGGATTGCCTTCGCGAGCTTGCGGATGCAGAGCATTTGCTTTTTGATGAGGTTGACGGTGAGAGGTACTATATGATTTCCGATTCTGGCAGACTCATAGCATCTGAGCTTTATGACAGACTCGATCCCGCTTTTCGCGAATCAAGCGCAAAATCAGCGGCTAAGTATATTTCGCTTTCTAAGAGCGAAGCAAGTATTTCAAGCAAAATCGTAGAGCTTTCTGATAAAAGGTTTGAGGTTACGATAGGCGCAAGAGATAAGCTTGGTAAGCTGTTTTCACTTTCGGTGACTGTAGAGTCAAGGGCAGAGGCTGATAAAATCGTAGCGAATTTTGAAACGAATCCGGACAGTGTTCACAAGGGAATACTGTTCTGTTTGACAGGTAAGCTTGAGTTTTTGTCTTAACCTTTAAAAAATAGCTGTGTTTTTTGTACAAAATGACATAAAACAAGACGTTGCAAGCAAAATAATTATCTATTTTTTAGAATTTTTTTAACTTTTTTTGAATAAAAGTATTGACAAAAAATAATTTAAAAGCTATAATGTTCTTATATGATATTCGGGGTCATTATGGATTCTATTAAAAGCAGCGAGACAAATGAATTAATAAGTGCGGTAAAGCGGGGCGAGGGAGCCGATGAAGCGTTTACCGAGCTTGTTTTGCGCTATTCTCCGCTTATCAGAAAACGTGTTAACGCGTATTTTGGTAATGCCCATGAAAATTCAGAGGCTATTCAAGAGGCTAGAATTGCGTTGCATGATGCAGCGCGCACGTATGATTCCGATAAATGCGATGGTGTTACGTTTGGTTTATATGCTGAAATATGTATATCAAATAGACTAAAATCCTTAATTCGCAAGAATTCGAGGAATAGTGGTAAAACGGAGTATCGCTCGCAGGTGGAGACTCTGGTTGCTGTCAGCGGACTTGAAGCGGCTGTGGCGGCAAGAGATATTTGCGAGAGAGTCATGAAAACAGCTAGAGCTGTTCTTTCGGACTTTGAATATGAGGTTTTTCGCTTGAGCTTTGAAAGATATTCAACTAAAGATATTGCAAATGCTCTTGAAAAAACACCAAAATCTATCGACAATGCAAAATTCAGAATTTCGCGCAGACTTCGTGAAAACAAGGAAATTTGCGATATATTGTCTGACATTTAATAAGTTTATATGCCCAAATAGCTTAAGGGAGAGCGTTGGTTTACAAAGGCGTCGGTTGGAATCCGTCTAAGGGCAAAAAATAATACCTATTTTAAGTGAGGAAAAACAAACATGTTCCAGGACAAGACATT
Source organism: Eubacteriales bacterium (assembly GCA_045644805.1). Taxonomy (GTDB): domain Bacteria; phylum Bacillota; class Clostridia; order Oscillospirales; family CAG-272; genus UBA1740. The sequence goes on from JAZRHO010000003.1 coordinate 12,403, forward strand.
GAAGTGCAAAGATTGTGGCAACGATTTCGTGTTCACCGCAGGTGAGCAGGAATTCTATGCATCCAAGGGCTTTGAGAATGAGCCTTCCAGATGCAAGGACTGCCGTGCTGCAAAGAAAAATGCGCAGAAGGGTGCAAGAGAAATGTTCTCTGCTGTTTGCGTAGAGTGCGGTAGCGAGTGTCAGGTGCCCTTCAAGCCCACCGAAGGAAAGCCTGTTTACTGCAGCGCATGCTTCGCAGCTAAGAGAGAAGCTCAGAACTGATCTTAAGCTAAAAAGAGTTGCTCGCCGACCTTGATGTCTGCGGGCGCTCTTTTTTTGCGCCAAAATATTTAAAAAATTTAAAAGGATACTGTACAAATCAAAAAAAATATGATATACTTATTATGTAGAATTATAAGCTATCAAAAGGACTTTGAATAATGGTTAACAAAGACGACAAAAGATACAATGCTAAAGCTTCCTCGCGAAATCAAGCGAAAGGCGCGGGCAAGAGATTCGATATACCGCGCGGAACTAAGGAAGAAAAGCCGGATGATGTATTGGTAATAGGAAGAAACGCAGTAAAGGAGCTTCTTTCCGAGGGAAGAGATATCGAGAAAATATATATTCAAAGCGGAAAGAGGGAAGGCTCCATAAATCTTCTTGTCGGTATGGCATCTGAGCGAAAAATACCAATCATAGAGCTGGATAAGCAAAAGCTTGACCGCATGTGCGCATCGGCGTCGCATCAGGGAATAATCGCTATTGCTTCCGAGCAAAACTATGTAGCCGTAGATGATATTCTCGCTTATGCCGAGCAGTGCGGTGAAGCACCGTTTATAGTTTTGCTTGACGGAGTAGAGGATCCTCATAATCTCGGTGCTATAATAAGAAGTGCGGAATGTATGGGAGCTCACGGTATTATTATTCCCAAACGACGCGCGGTGGGATTAACGGCAACAGTAGCGAAAGCTTCGGCAGGTGCCATAATGCATATGCGTATTGCTAAAGTGACTAATTTAAGTACCGTTATTGATGAGCTGAAGGAAAAAGGAATATGGTTTTACGCCGCGGATATGGACGGTGAATCGGTTTACGATGCCGATCTTAAAGGTGCGGTCGGAATCGTTCTTGGCGGTGAGGGCGATGGAATATCAAGACTCGTGAAGGAAAAGTGCGATTTTGTGATATCTATTCCAATGTTCGGAAAGGTTAATTCAATGAACGTTTCCTGCGCTGCTGCGGTTATATTATCCCAGATTGCAAACCAACGAAAATGATAGGAGGTGTAGCTCGTGCTTGATAAAAAAGAAGAAAATGTAAATAATAGTGCGAAAAAAGAAGACGGCTCGATTGAATTCAAGTTTGATGCCGGAATACCAAAAACAGCACTTGTTTTTGAAGAAAGCGCTGATGCCGAGTCGGAAGTTGAGCTTGAAAAGTCAGCTGAAAACGAAGCAAACGACTTGTCTGACATTTTTGCTATTGCTGAGCAGTCTGAGCCGAAGGCAGAGAATGAGCCTTTGCAGACCGAAGTATTGGCTGATGAAAATATGCGAAGCGTAAGCGATGAAGAGTTTATAATCCCCGAAATTTTTGATATAGCCGCCGAGTCTGATTCAATGCCGCCCGATGATTATGTTTCTACCATATGGAAGTCATACGTGCCCAGATTTACCGACGTTACGGAAAATCAGTATCACTTTGCTAATAATGGCGCGAAAAAAGAAACAGCGGCGAATTCATTTGATTCTGCGTCAAACGATTCGCAATCGGTTAATGCTTCCGCTGCTTCTTCGGGATGCGTTATTAAGGTGGAGCAGCGAGATGTTTCTAAAGGCAAGATAGATTATAACGATCCTACTGCCGAAATGGAATCATTCGTGCCTGACGTAGTCGTTGTTAATATAAACGGTAAATCGAATGACAAAAAAGATACTATCAATGTTTTTAAGTTTTCGGATGAAAAGAAAGAAAACGATAGCGAATCCCCCAGTCCGGAAGAGCTTGAGCGCCGCGCAATAAGCGGGCTTACCGGTCATAAATGGGAAGAAGAGATTAACCCCGTGTCAGAAAACAACACTGATTTACAGCACACCGATGATGCCTCGAATCGGGACTCTGAATCAATATCTGATGATGAGGTTTTTGGTGCAGTTCATGATGAAGAGGATATTAGTGTTCCTCTTTACAGTTACGCCGAGGGCTACGAGCATGAGCATGAATCCAAGGAATCCTACGTTCCGCAAGGCTATGACTCAAGCAGCAATGCTGCCGCGAACGATACGTCTGAATACAATTCGTTTTCTATGCGTGACACCTTTAAGGACAAGTTCCTTGACTCTATTATGGCATCGAGAATACGCCTTGCAGTAGCTGTTTTACTTGGAATAACCGCTCTTGTTTTTAATATATTTGAAAAAGCCATCTGCTTGTATTTCGGAATAGGATACAACGCAATGGCAGCGGCAATAATTGACAGTTGTCTTATAATAAGCTTAATGCTTATTTCCATGCCGGAAATTGTAAGAGCCGTTAAGTATTTGATTCTTGGTAGGGTGATGCCGGAGTTATCCGTTGCACTTGTAGGAATTTCGCTTTTAGCTTATACCGCAGCGATGGTGGCAATTGCTCCTGTAGGAGGATATCCGTTGTTTTCCTGCGTGTACGCTATAACGGTTATAAATAGCATTTTTGCAACTAATTATTTACATTCCGCCAATTTTTCGGCGTTCAGAATTGTTTCTGAAAAGGGAAATAAGGAGATTATCGACAAACCGTATACACGAACTATGGAGCTGGAGAATTCGGCTCTTGACGGTGCGATAGACGAGTATAAATCAAAAATCGCAAGTCTTTATACAACACCTTTTGTTTCGGGCTTCTTCAGAAACGCATCTAAAAACTCCGAGAATTCGAAGAACAACCTTGTAATTTTTGCTTCCGGTTTTGGAGTAGCGCTTGTTGCTGGTGTGGTCATGTTCTTCCTTGGCGGAGTTGTTGATGCATTTGCGGCTTTTGCTCTCGTTGTGTCGCTAGCCTTACCGGCGTTCTCAATACTTTCTCACAAAATTCCTTATAAGCACGCTCAAAAGGAAGCCGGGCTTGAGAAAAGCGCGATAATAGGAGAACGTGCTCTCTATGAGCATTCGGCGATAGACGTTGTAACCTTTGAGGATACCGAAGTTTTCGGTCCTGATGACGTCACCTTGAAGAGTGCGAGTGACAGGCGCAGCGATTACATAGACACCATGAGAAAGATGGCGTGCCTTTTTGCAGCGCTTGGCGGTCCTTTGTGCAGAGTTTTTGAGTCTGCGCTTAACAAAAAATATGCTCCTGCCGAAAATGTCATTATAGAAGACGACGGTGTTCAGGGAATGGTTGACGGAAAGAGCGTTATGGCGGGAAATGGTGATTACATGAAGCGCCACGGCGTAAGAATACCTAACATCGACGATAAAAAGGCAGGAAGCACAAGAGTAATTTATGCGGCATCCGAAGGAGAATTTTTCGCTACCTTCACTGTTCATTATTCATTCTCCGAGGAATTTGCTTTAACCTTGAGCGCAATGCGTGAAAACGGGATTGTGCCGCTGGTGTATACCAGAGATTTCAACATAAACAATGATTTTATGCGCTTGCTTACAGGCGGAAGCGACGTTATCCGTGTTATGAGAAAATACACTCCAAAAACCGAGCCGACTGTGTATAGTAAAATAGATGCCACTATGGTGACGTTTGGGGGCAAGACCGCGGCAATCAATCTCATTTTATCCTCAAAGCGTTACGCTCACTTTAAGTCAATGATGGCAATTACCGAGCTGACAGCTTGCCTTACCGGTGCAGCATTGGCTGCGGCAATAGTTCTTTGTAATATGATGTTCAGTCTTCCTGCTGCTTTATTGGCTGTATGGCAGCTTGGCTGGAGCGTAGTGCTTGGAATTATGAGCAAAAAAATCTTTAATCCTCGAAAAAAGGAAAAGAGAGATGCAGAATAATAAGAATATGTCCTCTATACTCAAATCTGTCAGTAAACCCGGCAGATATGTTGGAGGAGAGTACAATAGTGTAATAAAAAACAAAGCGGACGTTAAGTGCCGCTTTGCCTTTGCCTTTCCCGATACGTATGAGATAGGAATGTCCAATCTCGGTGTTCGCATACTTTATGACGTATTAAACAAGCATAAGGATATATGGTGCGAAAGAGTCTATGCTCCGTGGCCTGATATGATGGAGAAAATGCGCGAGTACAATATTCCGCTTCAAGCTATCGAAAGCGGTGATGCTGTCCGTGATTTCGATCTTGTCGGATTTTCTCTTCAATATGAGCTATGTTATTCCACTGCGCTCGTTATGCTTAAGCTTGCGGGGATACCTATTTACAGCAAGGACAGAGTTGAGTCCGATCCGATAATAATTGCGGGTGGACCTTGCGTTTACAATGCGGAGCCGATTGCTGAATTCTTCGACCTTGTCAATATAGGTGAGGGAGAAGAAGTGCTCCTTGAAATATCCGAGCTCTGTATAAAGATGAAGGAGAACGGAACGTATACAAGAAACGCTTTTCTTAGAGAGGCTTCCAAAATCGAGGGTGTTTATATACCTGCTCTCTACGATGTCTCATACAATGAAGACGGAACTATAAAAGAATATCGTCCTATTGCTCCCGATGTGCCCTCAAAGATCAAAAAGCGTATTATAGAAGATCTGGATAAGGTATCATACCCGGAAAAGCTCGTTATGCCTTATATAGAAACTGTTCACGATAGGGTGGTGCTTGAGGTTTACCGCGGTTGTATCCGAGGATGTCGTTTTTGTCAGGCGGGCATGGTGTACCGTCCTATACGTGAAAAATCTCCCGAAACTCTTTGCAAGGCGGCAAAGTGCCTTTATGAAAATTCCGGATACGAGGAGATTTCGCTTATATCCCTGTCTATAAGTGATTACTCACGTCTTCGTGAGCTGACCAACGGTCTGCTTAAGTGGACTGATGATGCGCACGTGAGTCTTTCTCTACCCTCGTTGCGTCTTGACAGCTTTTCGGAAGAGCTTATGCAGAAAATATCAAGCGTGAGAACGGGAGGACTTACCTTTGCTCCCGAAGCAGGAACACAGAGACTTCGTGACGTAATCAATAAAAATGTTACGGAAGAAGACCTTCGGCGTTCTGTGGGAATTGCATTCAGAGGCGGTAAAAACAACGTAAAGCTTTATTTCATGAACGGATTGCCCACGGAAACGCTCGAGGATATTGAGGGCATAGCGAAAACCGCAAAAACGGTTGTGGAATGCTATTTCGACCTTCCGAAGCCGCAGCGTCCTAAGGGAGGTATCAGTGTTACGATAAGCGTATCTTGCTTCATTCCGAAACCGTTTACACCGTTCCAATGGGAGAAGCAGGATAGTCTTGAGAGCCTTGAATTGAAGCAAAAGCACCTCAAAGAATCTATTACGGACAGAAGAATACGTTATACATATCACGATGCAAAGGTCTCCAGAATTGAAGCCGTTATGGCGAGAGGTGACCGCCGGCTTGCCCCCGCGATTGCATGGGCTGTTGAAAACGGCGCCATGTTTGACGCATGGGATGAATATTTTAATTATGAGCGTTGGATAGAAGCATTTGAAAAATGCGGTATAGATCCCGATTTCTATACAACCAGAGGTTATGCTTTGGATGAGGTTCTTCCTTGGGATATTATAGACTGCGGAGTCACTAAGGAATATCTTCTCCGCGAACGTAACAAAGCCTATGAAGGAAAAACGACTCCTTCGTGCGCCGAGCATTGCAACGGTTGCGGAGCTAATAAGCTGGGAGGTAAGAACAGATGGTGCAAGTAAATAATACTCCCATAACTCTTAGAGTAAAATTCTTCAAAAAAGGCGATCTTCAGTACATCTCTCACCTAGATCTTGTTCGTACCATGATGAAAATAATAGTTCGCGCAAAGCTTCCTCTTTGGTATACCGAGGGCTTTAATCCTAAGCCGAAGATAACATTTGCCGCTCCGCTTTCTACGGGGACGGAAAGTATGTGCGAGTTTATGGATATTCGTCTTACCGAGAAAATTTCTACCGATGAAGCAATGGTAAGATTGAATGCGAATATGACAGAGGACATGCAAGCTTTTGAGGTCTATTATCCTGAAAATAAGTTGACTGCCCTTGCGTGGCTTGATTATGAGATAACCGTTGATACGAAAGGGGCCGATGAGGCTCTCGCTGAATCCTGCGTTAAAGCGCTGAATTCAGATGAGCTTCCTATACTCAAGAAAACAAAGAGCGGAGAAGCGATTGTCGATATTAAGCCGCTGATAAAAAACGCGTCGGTTGATTTTGTCGAGGATAAACTTGTTATTCATGCTGTTCTCAGCGCAGAGCCGTCTGCGTTTCTTAATCCCGAATACGTAATAAAGGTACTTCGTGATAGGTGCGGTATACTTTCTTCCCAAAACTTGATTGAAGAAAGCTACAGCATTATGCGAACAAATGCGTATTGTGCTGATATGACGCAGTTCCGCTAAAAAATACTGTCTATATTTATACCCGAAAGCCGCTTTAAATGCTTCAGAGCACCGATAAGGCGGCTTTTTGCTATTGTAAGATTTTCATAATCACAAGCTTCTAACGATCCGAGTATTTCCGCAAATTCAGTTTCAATGGCGCTTAAGTCGTTGTGATTTACAGTCAGTGAAATGTATTTTTGCCTTCGCTCATAATCTTCGTAGATTTCTATATATTTTTCGCCTGATTCCGACGTGTCCTGTACATTTTCCAGCATTTTTATTACTTCCTTTATATTATAAGAGACTATGACGGAGTTCAGAATAACGAACAGTATCAGTATTATAACTATAATGTAGGCTCCAATAACGGATTTCATTTGCTATCTTCCTTTTTTATTACGTTTATGTTTTTGTTGGTGTCTATCGTCATAAGAAAGATTTCCTCTATTCTCGTGCTTCCAAGTGTTTTTTTAATCCATGCTCTGTCAAGACCTATGCTTTTCAGAGTTTTTTCTATTACCTCTCCATCGCTGATAATAATATAACTGAGAGGACTGTCTTTTTTGAGTATTGATATTTTTCCGTTTGATTCAAGTATGCAGTGTTCTATTTCAGATAAAGAACCAATACCGTTTTGACGAAGGGAGGAGAAAAATTCCTCCAGCGATATTCTGTTATCCTTCAGAGCGGATTGATTGATTTTTCCGTTTTTTATAAGAAAGGATTCTTTTCCGTCTATAAGCTCTTTCAGCTTTGAAGACTTGTTTTTTACAGACGATATTATTATTTCTGCGGACACTATAAGCAACACGGGTATTATTGCATTTAAAAGCGGTATATCGGGATCATCTATCGGAATTGAGCATATCTCGGAAATCAAAAGAGTAGTAATAAGCTCTCCGACCTCAAGCTCTCCTATTTCTCTTTTTCCCATCAGCTTCATTGAGAGGGAGAGAAGGATAAATATTATAGCTGTTCTGAAAAAAATTGATGCCATGTCTTCTCCTTTCTTTTACATTATTGGAAACGGAAAAATAAAAAAATCAAAAAATCGAAAAAAAGTTTAAAAAAGGGGTTGACAAATCAAAAATATTGTGATAAAATAATCGAGCACAACTTCGAGCGGCATAGTTCGATCGAGGACGAGCAGAAAAAGCTTGGCAGAAGCTGGGCTGAGAATTTGATCTTTGAAAATTGAACAACAATGAAATTTCTTTTAAAAAGAGCACTGAAAAAGTGCGAAGGAATCTCGTTAAAGAACTTTGAAAACTCATTACAAAGTAAAAAGAGAAGCTAAGATAAAATAGCTCTAAAGAAGATGTTTGAGTACGTAAAGTACTTAGATATAGAATTTTTTAGAGAGTTTGATCCT
>JAZRHO010000004.1:0-3000 GCA_045644805.1 Eubacteriales bacterium
CCGATTCAAATTTTTCAAAAGCCAAGACCTCGGTTTTAATTGCACTTGAATTCGGGCATACCTTCGGCAATGATGTTTTAATAATTAAAGTCCATATTTCTTTCATTTTCTTTTCCTCTTTTTAGAATTATAATTTGAATTTGTAGTGGTTATTTAACAATCAAAAGCCTTGCTTTGAAGACACATCGGATAACCATTCTTCCGCTTGCGCAATTCCGTGCTTTGAATTTTCAAATTTCATTTGCTTATAATCCGCTTTATTTCCGCCATCGCTCCAAGGCTGTATTATAAAGCATTCTGCTACCAAACAAAACGTTTCGTCTTGTCCTGATGATGCATCAACATAAACGCGATAATTAAACGTTTTTGTGCAAATGCAACCGCGTTCTGAAATTGTTCCAATTGATGCGGAATATGTATTCGTCACATAATGTCCTTCGTGATAGCTTATCAGCCAATGATGATTTGGTAAATTGATTTTTGTAATTTTGCTTATCTCCTTTCTTAAATTATTATATTTGTTTTGCGCTTTCAACTGTTTCTTCGTGTCTTTTTTTGAGTGCTAATAAGTATTTTTTCAAATCTCCGCTTGTTGTAAATTCGTAAATCATACAACCTTGCTCACAAATTGGATGCTCCCACGATGCATACCAAATTAAAAATGCCAACTGAACCTCGGAAAGACTTTTGGGATCTTGTTCGTAAAAAATCTTGGTTTCATCTTTTTCACGTATCGATTTAGCTATTACACCAATATCTCTCTCGTTATCTTCATCATTTATATAAGCCCAATAACCTTTCAACACCCAATCGTTATACCCTTGAAGAACATCTTTATCTTTAGCTTTTGTTGGAAATTCACGCATTATATTTCCAAACGTAAAGCCTTCAATCGCGTCCCAAAATTGATGAATTACACTGTTTATATCTTTTAAATCTTTTTCATAATCAGGATCGCTTTTCACATACTCGATAAAATAATCGGAGATTAAAATTTCATACCAAGCTTGTGGTTTCTCGCCTTTGTTCACTTTACTCTCTTCTTCAGCTTCCATTTTTCCCATTCTTATTTTCCCTTTGCTTTGTTGATAAGTTTTTCCTATTCGGCTCTATCAAACTTAATCTTTTAACCCCGATTCAACGTATCTTGCAAACTCCTCGGGATAATTTATCTTATACCACATAAAAGTGAGTGCCGTGCGAAGATTTTGAACGCTATGAGCCTTAGGAAACATATACTGTATTTTTTCGGCATATTGGATAAACCACTCAGGCAAATCGAGACATTCAAGAAGAGCACGCGAATAGGCATCAAGCTTACCCCACTTTATCTTATTCGTCAGTTCATACGCGATACCCGTGTACGTGTATCCCGCCTCGTAAAGCTTATTCCGAAGAAGCATAAATATATCGTCTCGGCTCGTAGGAATATCGGCTGTATCAATACCGTTGCTAATCAAGTTCTCTGCGTTTCCCGTCCAAGCGCCAGTTCCGTGAAGTGCGTCATATACTTTCAAAATTTCATATGTATTTTTAGGTTTTGCGAGCTTCAAAGCATCTTTCATACTCACAAAGCCTTCTATTTGTAAATCAAAATTTGGGATTCCGGCAACGTCGCCCGATGCAAATTTTTCAACAATCCTCTCGTCAGAAAGATAGTTCTCAGAGACTGAAAAGGCGAATAAATCCTCGCCCTTTTCCTCGATTAGCCGTTTGGCTTTATCGACCCCCAAAAAAGATGTAACAGTCGCCGAGGGAAAGCTGTTATACTTGTCATTCACGAGGTTGATGTTTTCCTTAAAATGATCCCTACCATCATGGGGCAGAAACACAAATCTTATATAATCCGTCTCATTTCCAAGCTCTCCGACACGGTAATAAGCTTTCATCTGTTCAAAAATCAGGTGCTTTGTCTCTTCCAAAAAATTCTTGGGAACCGAGAAACAAATATGAGGCGTGTACGCATCACCCAAATTCATTTCATAAGGAATGTCAAAGCCGTCGGTTCGCATCTTGGCACCGCAGGAACAAGGCTTGTTCGAGAGATCAAACGGCAATGCGTTTTTTGTATCTACAAATTCGGTGCTGCCGCATTCTCTGCAGTGGTAATGAAGCGGCAAAGGATTATCACTTGTCGCGCCAAGAAGATATGCTGTAAAGCAGGAACCCGTTGTACCCGTAACCTTTGGCATACTGTAACCGGTGGGCGCGCTACGCATAATTTCACCTACGAGATTCCAAAGGATGATGACATCGCTGTTTTCAAAAGCCATTTTCTCACTGTAAAAGCGGTTAAGAATACGAACATCAGGCATATCGCCGTATATGAAATGTAAAGCATCGTGAGCCTTTTTCCACAGCTCTCTTTTTATTTTGCCAAGCTCTTTGTTATTTTCAATCATTTCTTTTTCCTTTCAGCATTTCTGATTTTTCCACAAGAACAGAGTCCTTTATAAGAACGTCGCCAGGCTCTATAAGCTCTGCGTTAAGATAGTGTTCGATGCAATCCTCATACGTGCCGCCCTCACCGTCTGAGCAAATGCCGTAAAGATCATAATCGTTCATACAGAGCGTGTTATAGTTTTCTTTGATTTCTTCCTCGCTCATATATCTTGTTACAACGAGAGTATCGTTATAGTATGTAGGAAGAGCATACTTGCCGGCACACTCGCGGATAATATCTCCTTTCTTAAAAGGGTGCGGAATTGGTAAACAAAGGTTTTCAAAAAGGTGCAGTACTTCGTAATCTTCATCGGACATAATAATGTCCATGCAAAGCTTATACGGTTCGAGATTGGGTGTGAGGTAGAGATAATCGCTACACGCTTCTATATCGAGGAGTCTTCTTCTGATCTTGAAAAGAATAGGTCTTGCTTCGGTTGTCCATTCCTGGTTTTCCTCGGCAATGGTAGAAACTGCCGATTCTACTGCCTTTTCGTAGGAAGAGTACAAGTTTTCATCATAACACCATTCATTATCCGGCGCTCCGTAATAAGCCGA
>JAZRHO010000005.1:0-4704 GCA_045644805.1 Eubacteriales bacterium
TATGTAAAGCCGTTGATTCTGGAAATGATGTAAGCTGCATCCTTGCCAAGACCGTTAAGAATAACGCGGAGAGGATTTGTTCTTACCTTATTTGCATTAAGAGCGATCTTGATCGCGCCCTCTGCACCAGCGAAAGACTCGTGACCTGCAAGGAAGCAGAAGCACTCTGTTGACTCGGAGAGAAGCATAGCGCCAAGGTTACCGTGTCCAAGACCAACCTGACGGTTCTCTGCAACAGATCCGGGAATACAGAATGACTGAAGTCCAATACCGATTGCAGCTGCTGCATCAGCAGCCTTGGTGCAACCCTTCTTGATTGCGATAGCAGCGCCTACGGTATAAGCCCATTTAGCATTTTCAAATGCGATAGGCTGAGTTTCTTCGACTATTTTATAGGGATCGATGCCTTTTGCATCGCATATAGCTTTGCACTCGTCGATAGAGGAAATGCCATATTCTTTAAGTGCAGCGAGTATTTTCGCCTCACGTCTTTCATAACCTTCAAAATGTGCCATTTATATTTCCTCCTTCTTATTCCTTACGGGGATCAATGTACTTAACAGCATCTGCAAATCTGCCGTAAGTTCCCTTGGACTTCTCATATGCCTCGTTAGGAGTCATACCTTTCTTGATGAAGTCGGTCATCTTACCGAGAGATACGAACTCATATCCGATAACCTGATCGTCAGCATCGAGAGCCATTCTTGTACAATAACCCTCGGTCATTTCAAGGTATCTTACGCCCTTTGCCTTAGTTCCATACATAGTACCAACCATAGAACGTTCGCCCTTACCAAGATCCTCCATACCTGCGCCTACTACAAGACCTCCCTCGGAGAAAGCAGACTGAGAACGACCGTATACTATCTGAAGGAAGAGCTCACGCATAGCAGTGTTGATAGCATCACATACAAGGTCTGTATTAAGAGCCTCAAGAATCGTCTTGCCGGGAAGAATTTCTGCTGCCATAGCTGCAGAGTGAGTCATACCCGAGCATCCGATAGTCTCAACAAGAGCTTCCTCGATAATACCATTCTTTACATTGAGAGAAAGCTTGCAAGCACCCTGCTGAGGTGCGCACCAGCCCACACCGTGAGTATAAGCCGAGATATCTGAAATTTCTTTTGCCTGAACCCATTTTCCCTCTTCCGGAATAGGAGCGGGACCGTGGTTAGGACCTTTTGCGACTACGCACATGTTCTGTACTTCATGTGAATAGATAAGTTCTGCCATGATTTATATTCTCCTTTTTTAAAAATAACTATTTAATAGCGATTTGATTGCTTCCGTATAATACTTAGCAATAAAATTACTTTACGATTTCACCGTAAACCGTTCCAAATGCGCAAGAAGCATTTGCTTCGTCTGTATCTATATGCATCGCAGGCGCAAATTTCTCGCTTACACGAATAACGACGTCTCCGAATACAGTAGTTCTTTCACTTTCGATCTTAACGGATACGATTTCCTTATCAGCAACTCCCATTTCAACAGCTGCTTCAGGAGTAAGGTGAATATGACGCTTTGCCGCAATAACACCCTCTGATAATTCGTACTCTGCTCCGTTTTCGGGATTAACGAGCTTGCATCCTGGAGTACCTGCAATATCACCGCTCTCGCGAATCGGAGCGCTAACACCAACAGTACGTGCATCGGTGAGAGAAAGCTCAACCTGGCTGCTGGGACGTTCCGGACCAAGGATAGAAGCCTTAAGCTTTCCCTTAGGGCCTACAACCTCAAGCTTTTCCGCACACGCGAACTGACCGGGCTGACTCAAATCTTTTTTCTTTGTAAGCTCATATCCTTTACCGAAAAGAACCTCTACGGCTTCTTTGGAAAGATGGATATGTCTTGCAGATGTTTCTACCAAAACCTTTGCCATTTTTTATCTCCTTTTCATTTAGCGGAAAATAAGAAAAATCCGCACTATTACGCATACTATTATAACACAAGCTTATCGAAAAATCAATGTATAATTTAAAATATTGTGCCAAAAACTAAAATAAAAGAGTACGGAGATATTTTTATGGATAATATTAACTATTCCGCTGAAAATAATACAGAAAATGCGCAAAATTCCGGGTTTACACCTATAGAAAACTCGGACGGTACTTTCTATTGCCTATCAATTATAGGACAAATTGAAGGTCATTATGCTCTTGACAGCAATCAAAAAACCACAAAATACGATCATGTAATCCCCTTGCTTGTTGCTCTGGAAGAAAGTGAAAAGGTAGACGGTATTATAATTCTTATAAACACCCTGGGAGGTGACGTTGAAGCTGGACTCGCCATTGCGGAGGTTATAGCAAGTTTAAGAAAACCAACTGTTTCGATAGTTCTCGGTGGCGGTCATTCCATTGGTGTGCCACTTGCTGTAAGTGCGGACAAATCTTTTATCGTTCCAAGTGCAACAATGACAATTCATCCTGTAAGAACCAACGGTTTAGTTCTTGGCGTAGCACAGGCTTTCGATTATCTGAATAAAATGCAGGACAGAATTATAAAATTTATAACAGACCACTCAAATGTCGAAGAACAGCGCTTTCGAGATATGATATCCAGAACTGATGTTTTAGTCAATGATATCGGTTCTATTCTCAACGGTGAGGAAGCAAAAGCATGTGGACTTATTGATGAAGTTGGAGGCGTAAGCGACGCGCTCGATTATTTAAAAATGAGAAAAAAGAACGACAAAAAATAATATTTTTCGCCATTTCCTCTTGAAAGTTTTGATATTTATGATAAAATATATATAAAGATATAAAACGGAGGATAAATCATGGGACTTTTTGGGATTTTTAAGAAAAAGAAAAAAGGCGAGAATTTTAAAAAAATTCCCGAAGCTGCACAAAATAATGTAACAAATGAAGACAAGGAAGCAAAAATAGAAAGTGTTACTGAAGCTCCAAAGATCAATGAAGCAAAAATAGAATCTGCAATAAAAAAGACTCAGAAAATCGCACCTGAAGATAAATTATCTACTAAAGTTGCATCAGAAAAAACAGACGTAAAAAATCAAGAAGTTGACACCGTAAAACCTACAACCAAATCAACTACATCTAAAAAAACAGGTGTACAAAACAAAGAAAAGCTTCAAGACAAGGTATCTTCTATTATTAAAGGCGACATTAAGGAAGATAAAAGTTCTGCAAAAGAAGATACCAAAAAAGTGACAACGGAAGAAAAAAATCAAGCTGAATCATATAATTACACAGGCCGATTTGAAATCAACCGTTCCAAAGACGGAAAAAAATTCTTCTTTAATCTTTATGCCTCGAACAAGGTAGGAATTGCTACGTCGCAAATGTATTCAACATCTCAAAATGCATTAAACGGTGTAAAAAGCGTAATTGCAAACGCTGCAAAAGCGCCTATCGAAGATCAATCACTTAAGAAGTATGAAACCCTTCCTTATCCTAAGTGGGAAATTTACGTTGATAATGGCGGAAAATACCGTTTCCGTCTAAATGCTTCAAACGGTAGCTGTGTTTGCCATTCACAGGGATACACGACCAAAAGCGCTTGCAAAAACGGCATCGACAGTATTATACGCAGTTCTAAAAATGCTGAAATTGATAAAACTTACATAAACAAAAAAGACGAAGAATAATTTATATTATTATTTTAAAAGAAGCAGCCTGCATGTTTTTGCTGACTGCTTCTTTTTTTAATCATTAAAAAAGTTTTCTAACAAATACTTTGCAATGTGTTCACTGTTAGAGCATCCAATATAACCTGCTTTAGCTTTCAAATCATCTGAAGCATTTGCTACTGCAACGGAATTAGGCACAAGTTTTATCATGTCCATATCATTTCCGCTATCTCCAACTGTTATAACTTCGTTTGCGGTTAACCCAATCTTTTTCATTAAAAATTCCACACCGTTTCGTTTCCCTGCATCAAATGCAACAACTTCTAACGTACCTACAGCGGAAGTTGCATAACGTATATTGCTAATAGCTTTAATTGATTTCATGCATTTTTTCAATTCATCACGACAGCTAAAACAACCGCAAACCATTTCGCAAGGCTCCCCGGAAAGAAGATCTTCTTCAAAGTTATCGATTTTTTTTACGTATTTTTCTAACTGATTGATAAAATATGAAGATATTTTATATTTTTGCAGCGTTTCATTATTCATAGAATTAATATCAATTATTGATTCATCGGACTTATGATTTATGCCAATAAAATTATAGTTCTTGAAAATGGAATAAATTTCTTTAACTTTTTCGCCATCTAACAAATACTCAAATCTTTCACCGGTAACAAAATTATTTATTACCGCTCCGTCCGAAGATATGAAATATTTGATTCCTTCAAAGTTTCTTAAAGTGGAAGGAACTTCATAATAAGCTCGCCCGGTAGTTGGAACAAAGATTACTCCTCTTGCTATAAGTTCTTTTATCGCTTTTAAATTTTCATCACTAAGATCTCCATTTTTGTCTAAAAGAGTACCATCGAGATCACAAGCTATCATTTTATATTTCATATATTTATCCTGACCTTATTGAGTAACAAGTTAAGTTTACCATATCTTTTTTAAAAAAGCAATATAAAAACAAAAAAGGCCTCGCTTTTGCGAAACCGTAATATACAAGCTCTCATCTTAAAGATGAGTATATAAACAGAGTATTTACTACTCTGCAATTTTCACATATTTAAAATGCTCATTGAAAACCGAACAAATTAAAGAAACGA
>JAZRHO010000006.1:0-2738 GCA_045644805.1 Eubacteriales bacterium
CTAATTATCTAAATATTCACGAAAATCCTTGTATAGATATAGCGAGCCGCATATGACCGTAAGCTTACCGCGGCGTACAGCCTCTTCATAAGCATCGCCTATGTCCTCAAAGGCATCACCTATATATCCAAGCGCTTTTGCTCGCGCACTAAGCTCCACAGCTCCGCTGGCGCGAGGATTGTTTTTTACTGTGGTAAATATGAAGTCCGTATTGCCAAGTGAAAGAAGACGCAAGGATTCTTTTATCTCCTTATCCTTCATGCAAGCAAATATTACTGTTTTTTCAACATTTCCGAAATAGCGCTCAAGAGAAGCGTTAAGTGCCTCTATTCCGTTTTCGTTATGTCCGCCGTCGTAAATGACGGTAGGATTTTTCCTTATAAGTTCAAATCTTGCGGGATTTCTCGCTTTGCTGACACCGCGTTTTATTATATCGTCGCTGATGCCCATTTCCTTTGCACATAATACAGCAAGCGATGCGTTTTCTATCTGATGAAATCCCGAAATACCGCACGTGATATTCTCAGTAGTGCCTATCGAGAACTTTTCATACATGTCCTCGACTCCAAGGCTTACTGGGCCTGCAACAACGACCGATGAGCCCTTGCTTTGTGCTATCTGTTCAATTATCTGAAGAGCTTCCGCTTGTTGCTTTACGGTAAAAACTTTTTTAGTACGGCAGCAATCCTTTATAATACCGGCCTTTGCTTTCGCAACGTCTGACAGCGTATTTCCAAGATACTGCGTGTGGTCAAGTCCGAGCCTTGTTATTATTGCGGCTTCATTTGATTTTATTACGTTCGTCGCGTCAAACTCTCCGCCAAGACCAACCTCAAGAATTACGTAATCGCATTTTTTGCCCGCGAAGTAGAGAAAAGCGGCTGCTGTCCATATTTCAAACTGAGTAGGAGATATACCGCAGACCTTCTTTACTTCTTCGGAAAGCGGTTCTATTCGTTTAAGAATCCCCGAAAGCTCTTCGTCAGAAATATCTGTACCGTTTACACTTATCCTTTCATTTACGCGAAGAAGATTCGGAGATATATATTTTCCAACAGTGAATCCCGCTTCACTCAGAATGCATGCCATATTTGCGGAAACTGAGCCTTTTCCGTTCGTTCCTGCAATATGAATGAATTTTAATGTATCCTGAGGGCTTCCGAGCCTTTTGCATAGCTCAGATATTCTCTCAAGTCCGGGGATTGTCACCGCTTGAAAGCTGTTAGCATATTTTTCAAAATTTTGATTTTTCATGTTAGCTTATCCAAATGTTTTTTAGTTGCTTTTAGCGTAAGATAGTATAAAAATATCCTTATAGGAAGATTAATTAACGCATTTAGCGCTCTCATGCCGAGAGCATAGCCCCATGTCCAGCCGTAAAGAAATACGAAAACAGGAGATTTCGCAAGAAAATCTATAAAGACTGCGATAAATGAGAAGCATAGCGTTGTTCTTATAACCGTAGGCTCTCTTTTATGGAGAAACAGACCCATAGCAGCTCCGAAAAAAATCTGGCACGCGCTTATCCAAATGTTCGGGGGATATCCGCCTAGTAATGAACCGATAATGTCTGCTACCAAATATCCTGCCGCGGAGTATATAGGACCGAACATATAGGCAACCAGCGCGATAGGTAAAAATCCTATTTCAAAGCGAAACGGCGTACCCTCGGCAGAAAAGCCGAGGTATCTGCATAGCACAACCGAAAGCGCCGTCATCGCTGAGGTTGCCGTCAATGCGAAAATGTGTCTTTTTGTATATTTTTTGTTCAAAATAAAAATACCTCCATAGCACAGATTTACATCTTCCGAACCATGGGGTATAGCATGGGCTTTGCCCTATAGGAACAGTGGGATGCGGAATATATACCGTAAGAAGCAAAAAACTTCTTTTCGTCCGCGCGACAACTCCCCGTCCGCGCAGCACTGCAAACGCATATATGCCTACTCTGCCGATATATGATAATTCTTAAACTATTATCAAATCAAATGTATGAAAACATTTTAACATAAAGAGAAGCATAAATCAATATGTTTTAAAAAATTATTTTTAAATCACAAAAGGAAAATATAAATTTTTATGTCAAAATACTTGTACTTTCACTGAAAAAAGTATGAAAAAACAAAGATTTAGCAAATAATGGTACAATAAAACGAGTCCGGAATATTCTTTTTTCTTGAGAGTGAGAAAAATCGGGAAATAATATATATCGAATACAGAGAGACCAAATTTCAGCCCTTTGTTGCCGCTAAAATAAAAATATATATTTTATATTTGCTTTTTTTAAAAAAGCCCTTGATAATTCATGAAAAATGTGTTAAAATTATGATAAGATAATTTTGGGAGGTACATATGAAATTCGGTAATTTCATTTGGTTTCTTTTATTTGGACTTGTAACGGGTCTTATATGGTTTGTTGTGGGAGTTGTTTTCTGTGCCACTCTCGTTGGTATTCCTTTTGGTAAGCAGTGCTTTAAGCATGCGGGACTTTGTTTCTTCCCGTTCGGAAAAGCTGTTGATACTGATTTCGATTCCCATCCTATTGGAAACTTCCTCTTCCTCGTTCTTGGCGGTGGATTTATCAGCACTGTACTCGCATTTGTACTTGGTCTTGTATTTTCGGTAACTCTTATCGGTATTCCCTTCGGCAAGCAGTTCTTCAAGATTTCGAAGCTCTCCCGCGCTCCTTTTGGTGCAAGAGTATTCAAGTAAGTTATGTTTTAAGGCTTCGCTTTTTT
>JAZRHO010000007.1:0-2119 GCA_045644805.1 Eubacteriales bacterium
TCCGGCTTGGGTTGCACGGCATAAGTAAAATGCACGCCATAGTCGGAGCCATCCCCCAACAAACGTTGAAACCCCGGCATGTCTTGAGGGGTAGAGATAATGAGGATCTCCCGAATCCCCGCCAGCATTAGTACAGAGATAGGATAATACACCATGGGTTTATCATAAATGGGCAACAGCTGCTTGCTTACCCCTTTGGTAATGGGGTAAAGTCTGGTGCCCGAGCCGCCTGCTAATACGATGCCTTTCATGAGAGAACTTATCTTGGTTCCTATACTAACATTTTTTATGTATTGTGTAAAGTATATTTTTCAATTTTACCGGGGGCGCGTTAGGACAAAAATATGCGCACCGAAATTATCCCTAAAGCGACGAAAAAGTCTCGTTTGGACAGAATTACGCACTATAATATACATATGGTGCTTAAAATAAAAGAAGAGGACAGAGGAGTTTATGTCTATGAAGCAAGAAAAGCGTATCGCAAGTGTAGAAACAAAAAGGCAAAGAAAGATTTTTTGGATCGCTTTGTGGAAGAAAGTGGATATAATCGAAAACAAGCTATCCGACTATTACAAAAAAGGCAAAAGAAGAAAGAGACTTTACGTCGGGGAGCGCCCAGTAAGTTATCAGATGATGATATTCGTCTTATTCGAATTATCTGGAAGTATACAAATTATGTCAATGCTGAATACTTGCACGCAAACCTAAAGAGATGGCTTACAGATTATAGTTTGCGTCTGGAAACACCTTTAAGCCAAAAGCAAGTAGAACGAATATGCTCGGTAAGTTACAAAACGATAGAAAGAGCATTAAGGCGTTGGCGCACAAAGCTTGGCAATAACAATAATTGGATGAAAGAAACAGCCTTGCGCGAAGGTATAAGCCTTGTAGAGCGCATACGTCATGTAGAAGAACCTGGCTATATTTGCATGGATACGGTTGCACACTGCGGAAGGAGTACAGCCGGAAGTTTTGTATGGACCTTGACATGGACAGATATCTATACCGGATTTACAATCAATCGCGCTGTATGGAATAAGGGATTTGAAGGCATGAAGGATGCATTTGAATACTGCCTCTCACATACCCCTTTTCCGGTCAAAAGCATCAACGTTGATAACGGTTCGGAGTTTTTAAATTATCATGCAATAAGATATTGGAAATCTAAAGATGGAATAAAATTAACACACTCACGTCCAAACATGAAGAACGATAATGCACATGCTGAACAAAAGAATAGAACACATGTGAGAGAATTATTTGCACGATATCGTTTTGATGAACAGGTATATGTAGATGAAATGAATAAAATCTACGAGCAGACGTATAAGTTCAGAAATTTCATCTTACCTTGTAAGGTATTAAAAAACAGAATACTTAATCATAACAGCAATAGGTATAGACGAGTATATGACAAAGCTTGTACGCCAGTAGAGAGAATAATAAATTATCCCAAAACCCCAGTGGAGGTAGTAGAAGAACTTAGACGCAAACAGTCGATACTGAATTACTTCGATGAAAGCATCAAGCTTCAGGGTATGATTAATGACTTTTTTGCAAAAGTTGCGGTTAATCATAGCGATGAATTACCCTATTAGCCTGTCCCCCCCATGCGGCATTTTTTTGTGAGCTACAGGCCGCTTTCGCTACGCTTCAGCGACCTGTAGCTCACAAAAAAGACTAATTTGCTAATTATGCGTGTATTATAGAATTTACGGTGCGCTAATTATGTCCGAAACGCTTGTGTAGATTTTGGTGCGCATTTTTGTCCGAATACGGGGGAAACTGAATTTCGCTGAGCTGGGATTCTGATGATGGATATGGTGCGTATGTGGATTTGATGAATAAGGCTTTGTGTATATCTGTAAAAAAGCCGCAGAACTGTATCCTGCGGCTTTGGGTAAATATATTACTGCTGCGGTGGTTGAACATCGAATCGGCGTGCCAATCGACGGATTTTCCACCATGTGTAGGCGTACATGGGTTGGTAGAGCATGTTCTTAAACCATGTTTTGAAGGAGAAACCGGGGAGCGGTAATTTTGAAATAATACCGGCCCGTAGCATTGATTGCTCGTATCGGGCTTTTTCTATGCGATAGCAGTATCTCCATGGTTTGTG
>JAZRHO010000008.1:0-17522 GCA_045644805.1 Eubacteriales bacterium
TACGGTATTGTCGTCAAGGTTGTGGCATACGTTGGTGAAGATACAGTCACGCATAGAGGTGTGAAGCGCATTGGGGTTGGAGTGCTCGTTGGTACCGGGAGCAACGCCGAAGAAGCCGTTCTCGGGGTTAACCGCCCAAAGTCTGCCGTCCTGACCAACTCTGAGCCAAGCGATATCGTCGCCTACGCACCATACCTTGTAGCCCTTCTCTCTGTAAAGAGCGGGAGGAATAAGCATTGCAAGGTTTGTCTTACCGCATGCTGAGGGGAATGCCGCAGTTATGTACTTAACTTCGCCTTCGGGAGTTTCAACTCCGAGTATAAGCATATGCTCAGCCATCCAGCCTTCTTTTCTTCCAAGGTAGGAAGCAATACGAAGAGCAAAGCACTTCTTACCGAGAAGAACGTTTCCACCGTATGCAGAGTTAACAGACCAGATTGTATTATCTTCCGGGAAGTGGCAGATATATCTATTCTCTTCCTCAACCTTTGCACATGCGTGAAGACCCTTGATAAAGTCAGCACTGTCTCCAAGAGCATCAAGAACATTAAGTCCTACTCTTGTCATAATAAGCATGTTAAGAACAACGTAAATAGAGTCGGTAAGCTCAATACCGTACTTTGCGAAGTCAGAGCCTACAACTGACATGGAATAAGGAATAACGTACATGGTTTTGCCCGTATATGAGCCCTTATAAAGCTTCGAAAGCTTTTCGTAGCACTCTGTTGGTGCCATCCAGTTGTTGATGTTACCTGCATCTTCCTTCTTGCTTGTGCATATGAAGGTTCTGTGCTCTACACGAGCAACGTCGTTCACTGCAGTTCTGTGAAGATAACAGTTGGGAAGCTTCTCTTCGTTGAGCTTTTCAAGCTCTCCGCTGGCAAGCGCTTGAGCGCGCAAAGCTTCTGCCTGCGCTTCAGTACCGTCGATGAGAAGGATGTTTGAGGGATTTACCATCTCAGCCATCTCTGCGATCCAAGCGTTCACATGCGAATTTTTTGTTACGTTTGTGTTCATTGGTTTTATCTCCTTAATTAATAATAATCATTCAATACGCAGATTTAAAAGAAGTCCACGTTTCACGGCTACATTATACCATATCCGTTTTACTTTTGCAATAACATAGCTAAATATTTTTACAATTTATATACAAAATTTACCTTATAGAAAGAAAATAATATGCAATTCTTATATTTTCCTCTATTCTCGTCTGAAAAAAGACGAAAGGCTGAGTTAAATCCTCTGTCAAATTTTGTCGAAACAAATTAATTTATATCAAAATTGGTAAATTTTACCAATTTTATAAGGATATCTTAACTTCGAATTCGGCATTTTTAGTCTTGAATGTATTGGAAAATTGTGGTAAAATGTACTTGTTCCAGAAATTTCCAATTAAAAAATCAAAACAAGGAGAAACATGACAAATGGAAAAATCAATTAAAATTCTGATTTGTGACGAAAATGCAGAGGAAAGGAAAAAGATTGCCGAATCCATTATACGGGCAGGAATCCGCCGTCCTGATGAATGTGCTGAAGGCGAGCGAGCCTTAGATATGGCGAGAAAGCTTCAATACGACATTATTATATGCGATTTATGGATTCCGGGTCTTGACGGAATAGGTATAATCCGTTCTTTAAAGCCCATTTACTCGGAAACCTCTTTTATTCTTATATCACCTATCAATAAGCAAGGCATTCTTATGGAAGCAACAGACGCCGGAGCAGATATTTGCATACTGAAACCATTTTCTGAAGCATCTTTACTCTCGCACATTGAAGCTCTTACCAAAAACCGCAAAAAAGAAAAAGACGAGCTTGCGAATACCCGTCCCGATATTGAATCTCAGGTTACAAAAATAATTCATCAAATAGGTGTTCCTGCTCATATCAAAGGATATCAGTACCTAAGAAGCGCAATACTTATGACCATTGACGACAATGAAATAATCAATTCAGTTACTAAGGTTCTTTATCCCACCGTTGCCAAAAAATATAAGACCACGACATCAAGAGTCGAAAGAGCCATACGCCATGCAATAGAGGTCGCGTGGGACAGAGGCGACGTTGACACTCTGAACTCATACTTCGGCTATACTATTCAAAATAGCCGCGGTAAGCCAACCAATTCAGAATTTATCGCGATGATAGCCGACAACCTCAGACTCAAATACAAGTGCCTGGTTTAAATTTCAAATAAAAAAGGGCTGTCCGCGGTAAAAACCAAGGACAGTCCTATTATTAAATGTTTTAATCACTGATTACCGAAATATTTTCTACCTTCCATAGCTCGGTAAAGAGTTATTTCATCGGCATATTCTATATCTCCGCCAACTGGAATTCCATATGCCAAGCGGGAGACTTCCGTTCCGTAAGGCTCAAGAAGCCTTGCTATATACGCTGCCGTTGTATCTCCCGAAGGTGTTGGGTTAGTTGCTACAATAACCTCCTTGACGCCGTCTTCGGATACCCTCTTTACAAGCTGCTCTATATTGAGATCGGCAACGGTCACATTATCGATTGGGGAAAGTACACCTCCAAGAACGTGATACGTTCCTCTGTATCCTCTCACACGTTCCATAACCATCACGTCTTTAGGACTTTCAACAACACAAATCACCGAACGATCTCTGTTACCGTCAGCGCATATCTCGCACTCACCGTCCTCTGCGGTAAGACCGCAACATCTTTTGCACGTATGGATATCCCTTTTTGCGCCAAGTATCGCATCAGCAAATTGCTCAGCCTCCGACTCGTTGAAATTAAGGCATGCAAAAGCGTAGCGAACTGCCGTTTTGCCACCCACTCCGGGAAGCCTTCTGAACTGCTCTATAAGTCTTCTTATAGGCGCTATATATTCTGCCATCGTTAATTAAAACAGACCGGGAACACCGGAAAGACCGACAGCGCCGGTAATCTCCTTCATTTCTTCAGCGGCAGTGTTCTCCACCTTCTTTATGGCTTCGTTTACTGCTGCTGTTACAAGATCCTCAAGCGTTTCAATATCATCGGGATCGACTATTTCGGGAGCAAGCTTAACGGAAAGTATTTCTTTTTTACCGTTAATTTTAATGTTAACGACTCCGCCTCCCGCGCTTATATCATATTCACGGGCTTCAAGCTCTTCCTGCTTAGCAGCCATATCCTCCTGCATCTTTTGAGCCTGCTTAAGAACAGCCTGCATATTGGAGGGTCCGCCACCTACGCCTTGCGGTAATCTTACTTTCATTTTTCATTCCTCAACTTTCTGTATTGTAAATTATTTTAAAGCATTTTCAATCTCGTCGGCTAGCGTTCCGACCTCACCTGCGGATTTTGGAACAATATTAACCTTGATATTTTCAGAGGATTTATTTTCACATTCCGCAATAAATCCTTTAATTATCGCCATATTCTCACGGTTTTCACCTATAATTTTGACAAAGAAGGCATCTACCTTGATGACAAAGCTGCCATCAGGCATAACAAGTGCTACCGCCTTTGAAAGCGGAGAATAGATAGAAGCTTTAACGGTTTCAACTCCCGAAACTACCTTTCCCCAATTTGCATAAGGCTTCGGATTTGCAAAAATTTCCGATTTGTGCACTTCCTCAGCGCCGCAATCGGGTGAATTCTTAACATCGGGCTTTGGGGTTCCCTTTGCCGATACCGCTGCTTGCTCAGACGGTATTGCACCGAATTTCAATCTGGATACCGTAGATTCCAGCTCCTCAAGTCTCAACAGAAGAGCTTCGGTTCCCGTCTCAAGTTTGGGATCGCACATTCTGGTAAGAGCTATCTCAGCAACGCTTCGCTTCGACTCTCTTGCACGCTGAAGATCCGCTAAGGTCTTCTCAAGCACTGAGGTATGATATAATAATTTGGGCATTGTAAACGAGGACGCCAATTCCGAGAGTTTCCTATGCTCTGCATCGGTAAGATCAAGGTAATTCTTTGAATCCGAGGTGTTCTTTACTACGATGATATCTCTGTATGCATCAAGAAGCTCTTGCCAGAATACGGATAAATCGCTTCCAAGCATAACGACATTTGAAATGGCGGAATATACAGCTGAGTAGTCACGCTCAAAAATACTTTCTATAAGACTGTATACCGATGAGCGGTTTCCGCGTCCTACCGTAGCAAATACAAGCTCAGCGTCTATCCTTTCACGCGAGCCTGCACAAAGTTCAAGAAGGCTGACTGCATCACGCATACCGCCCTCGGCAGCTCTGGCAATAACTTCGGCACCTTCTTCTGTAAGATCTATATTCTCTGCCGAAGATATTTTCATCAGGCGCTCTACGATAACATCGGTGGTCATACGTCTGAAGTCAAAACGCTGACACCTTGAAACTATGGTCGTGGGAAGCTTGTTGAATTCCGTCGTCGCCAAAATGAATACAACGTATGACGGCGGCTCTTCCAGAGTTTTCAGCAAAGCGTTAAAAGCCGAGCCGGACATCATATGAACCTCGTCTATGATGTAGACGCGGTATTTTAGAAGTGCGGGAGTGAAAGCAATCTCGTCCTTCATATCGCGAACGTTTCCGACTCCGTTATTACTTGCAGCGTCCATTTCTATAACGTCCGTCGCTATTCCCGCGTCAATACTGCGGCATGCTTCACATTCATTACACGGATTTCCGTTTCGCGGATTCAAACAGTTTACAGCCTTTGCAAGAATTTTAGCGCAGCTGGTCTTACCTGTTCCGCGCGAGCCGCAAAACAGATATGCATGCGATATTTTATTGCTTGCTACCTCATATTTGAGAATATCGGTAACTGCTTTTTGCCCCGAAACATCATCAAAATCTACGGGACGCCATTTTCTGTATAAGGCGCGGTAATCCGACATATATGCCTCCTCTGTAAAAAGAAAAGCGCAGGCGGTACACTTAAGTAACTCCGCATACGCGCAAATAAGCAAGTAAGCTTTTGTTATCCTCCGAATGTCGGATAGAGCCATACACCTCTCCTTCGAACGAGCTCTTACATGCGTTAACCGCCATCTCTGCTCCAAACAGGCACCCCTGCGGCACACCTGATAAACCGCTTAATGCTGCTTCGTTCCCGACCTGACATGGTTCACAGCCTCAGATTGCGCAAGACCCATTCTTCATCACAGCGAATAACGGCGCAGTCCACACAAAAGCCGACCTTGAGAGAGGAAATCACCCCTGCATATAGCGGATTTCAGGAATAAGGCACCGCTACCGCCCCGGCCAGTATGACTCCATCCGACACCCGGAAGATAATACACGCTACATAGTATACCAAATATTTTTAAAAAAAGCAATACTTTTCACAAATTTTTTAAAATTAACCGTTTTACTTTAAACGACAAATCCGCCGCTTAAATTCATAATTTCTCCCGTTATAAACGATGATTCATCCGAAGCCAGAAACAGAGCGGCACGCGCAATTTCATGCGGCTCGCCTATGCGTCCCACAGGAGTTTCATCCTCAAGAGCCCTTATATCAGCCTCGGAAAAGTCCTTGTTCATATCCGTTCTTATAACACCCGGAGCTATCGCATTAACCGTTATTCCTGAAGGTCCTACTTCCTTCGCAAGAGCCTTGGTAAATCCTATAAGAGCTGCCTTTGCCGTCGAATAATGCACCTCGCAAGATGCTCCGACAGTTCCCCACATTGAGCTGATATTTATTATTCTGCCTCGTTTTTTTCTTATCATTTGGGATAAAATGCATTTTGAATAAAGAAAGGCTCCAGTCACGCAAGTGTTCATTACACGATTCCATTCTTCAAGCGATACGTCGGTTATCAAGGATACCGATGAAACGGCTGCATTGTTAATAAGAACGTCTACATCTCCGATTTTTTCATTTACTTCTTTTACAGCGCGGAGAATATCATCCTCTTTTTCGGAATCGGCACGTATACCGAGAGCACCGTATTTTTTCTCAAGCATCTCAGCCGCTTCAGCCGAGGACTTATAAGTAAACGCCACACGGTATCCGGCAGATGAAAACTCCTCAACCATGGCGCGGCCGATCCCCCTTGATCCGCCTGTTATCAAAACAGTTTTCATAACTATTCCCTTCGGTTAAATATCTTACTACATAGATTATACAGTTTTTTTCACGTGATGTCAACAAACTTTACATAAAACTCTTGATTAAAATTCAAATTTTATGTATAATTATTTTATCAAATTCGGAGGTTCTATTTTGCTTCTCATTATCGACAAATCGTTAAAAAATGCCAAAACAGTCCTGGATCTTTTTCATTTTATGGGAATAGTATCCTCTGCCATGACTCCGGAGCATGCGGTAAAGGAAATATCCAATAGATACCGCGCGGTTTTGATTTCCAATCCCGAAAATATCCCCTCCGCCGACGAGCTTATCAAAACACTGCATACATATTCGCTCGGAGCTCCGATTTTCGCACTATGCTATAACCCCGAAAAGTTCAAAGCAGAAAACAAATATCTTTCATCACTTTTCGACGGCATTTTAAAAGAGGATATTCAATCATCGGATATATTTTATGAAATTGCCGGGTATCAAAAGGAAAACAAGCTGCCTTTGATCGGCGATTATAAGCTTTCGGGGATTGACGCATCAGCATTTAAAGCTGCCACATCATATTTTGATGTTCCGCTTCCCTTTACCAAAACAGAGACTATGATACTCAGATACCTCATACGGGCATATCCTTCTCCAACCAAACCCTTGGATATACTGAAATATGCCTTCAGACCTTCGAGGGCGCCTGAGCTCTCCAATATACGGACTCATATTTCCGTTATGAATAAAAAATTCAAGTCTATTACAGGAAGAAATCTTATATTTTCCGAATCCGGAATAGGTTACACCATCTTGACACCGGAAATGATGGAAAGCAAAGCTGCAATACATTAGAAAAGATATTTTTCACTAAAAGTAAAATGAACAAGCTAACCTTGCATATAATTCGTTATGGAGGTTAGCTTTTTATGTTGAATTTTTCAAATCTTTTTTTCAAATTTGTTTCTCTGATACTTGGACTTTCGGATATGCAGTCCTTTCCGCCGCCGTTATCAACCGCACAAGAGCGCGAGCTTTTCGCAAAAATGAAAAACGGAGATCTTGGAGCGAGAGCTACAATAATTGAACACAATATGAGACTCGTTTCGCATATTATAAGAAAGTATTACTCATCCTATCAATATCCCGATGACCTGCTTTCAATAGGAAGTCTCGGACTTATAAAAGCCGTCGATTCATTTCAGTTTGAAAAAGGAACAAAATTCGCAACGTACGGCGCAAAGTGCATACAAAATGAAATTTTAATGTTTTTCAGAAGTCAAAAAAAGGCGCATATGGAAGTTTCCTTGAACGACACAATAGATATAGACCGCGACGGAAATCCGCTCACGTATCTTGATGTTATCAGCACACCCGAAACTATTGCCGAGGATATTGATATGAATATGCATATCGAAAAAATCCGAGAGCTTGTCGATACTGTGCTTAACGAACGGGAAAGACAAATAATAATATTGAGATACGGCCTTATGGGATATCAGCCAAAAACTCAGCGGGAGGTTGCAAAGTATCTTGGAATTTCACGTTCGTACGTATCTAGAATAGAAAAAAAGGCTTTGACTCTCCTAAAGGATTCCTTTGGAAGCGTACGTCCCGAATTTGATGACTGATACATAATAGAAGATAATCGGTATAATATTTTTAATTTTGCAAAAAATAACCTTGGACTAACGTCCAAAATTAAAAATCGAGGAATCTTCAGATGATCATAAATAAAATTGCGTTGATCATATCAATAATCGGCGCGCTTAACTGGGGACTTGTCGGACTTTTCTCGTTTGACCTTGTCGCATGGATATGCGGTGGTCCTACGACGCTTTTGGCAAGAATCATTTATGTAATCGTCGCCATTGCAGGTATTTGGTGCATTTCGTTACTCTTCCACGAGGATGAGGAAAGAGAAAACCGAAGAAATACTACGCGTCACAATCACGCATAAGAAAAACGACCTCATTGTTTTAAGGGTATTTTAAATACAAATTTTGTGTTTGAAGTACCCTTTTTCCTTTTTATTTGATCCTTCGACGAACCCATTGTTTTTCCTTTTCATATTATGTTAATGAAGTTTTTTACACTTTATGTTTTAAATTAGAAAAGTGTGGTAAAAATAAAAGAGCAAACAAAAAAATAAGGAAAAGGCTACTTTAAAATGGAAATGAACATAAAACGCGGAGATATATATTATGCTGATCTGAGTCCTGTTGTCGGAAGTGAGCAAGGAGGACTTCGTCCTGTTCTTATAGTTCAAAACGACGTCGGAAACCGATACAGTCCTACTGTTATCGCCGCCGCTATTACATCTAAAATGGGTAAAGCAAAGCTTCCAACACATATCGACGTCATCGGCAATCAAGTCGGTCTTGCAAAGGATAGCGTGATACTTCTTGAACAAATACGGACAATCGACAAAAAACGTCTCAAGGAAAAAATGGGACACCTTGACGAGGTTACTATGAAAAACGTAAACGACGCCATTGAGGTAAGCTTCGGGCTCGGAAACAACGATACTTTTTAAAACTGTAATATATTAAGATTCACTTTCATAAGATTAAGCAAGAGGTATTTTGCCTTCGTTTTAAAATACGAGAAAAGGAAAGTGATGATTGATGTTCAACAGATATAAGCCCGAAGGAGCAAGAATAGGAACGATACAAAACAGAGAATATATTTCTTCTGTCGCAGGGCTCGAAAAAGCTCTCGAAAAGCAAGTGATATTGGAAGCAAGCGCTATACTTTGCGACCATAATTTTAATTTGCACGTCTCTCTCGGAGGCGGAATTTGCGGTATTATTCCTCGTAACGAATGTGAATTTATTAAGGACAGCGAGCAAATAAAGGATATAGCTATACTGACAAGGGTTGGCAAACCTGTTTGCTTCAAGGTCACAGGCTTTAAAAAGGATAAGTCAGGAGAAACGATTGCTTTGCTCTCAAGAAAAGAAGCACAGCGCGAATGTGTGCTCAATTATACGTCCGCTTTGCTTCCAGGTGACATTATCCCCGTCAGAGTTACACATCTTGAAAACTTCGGTGCTTTCGTTGATATCGGATGCGGTATTGTTTCCCTACTGTCAATCGACTGCATTTCAGTTTCAAGAATAGCTCATCCCGGAGCCAGACTTGCCGTAGGCGACTCAATGTTTGCCGTAGTAAAAAACATTGATGAGCGCGGACGGGTTTATGTTTCGGAAAGAGAGCTTCTTGGTAGCTGGGAGGAAAACGTTTCAAGATTTTCGGAAGGTCAGACGGTAAGAGGTATTGTTAGGAGCGTCGAAAACTACGGTATTTTCGTTGAGCTTACCCCAAATCTGGCGGGACTTGCGGAATACAAAGAAAACGTTTATCCCGAACAAACAGCCGCAGTTTACATAAAAAGCATAATACCTGATAAAATGAAAATAAAGCTTATCATAATAGACACAACGGATGAGCCTGTATATAAGCAACCGCTGGAATACTTTATAGATCCCGAACAGACACAACATATTGATTTATGGACATATTCGCCAAGAGGCTGTAAAAAGGTAATAGAAAGCTGTTTTTAACAGTATCAGAGACAGATGTGCAAGCTTTGTACATCTGTTTTTTAATGTAAAAAACTATTGCATTCCCCAAAGATATGGTATATAATATACTTAATAATTAAAGGCAAGGAGTTTTTCTATGAAACAGGTAAAACACGTAAAAGAAATCTATAACGGGCACGAAGGCGATAATATATACATTGCCGATAACGAGCTTTACGTAAGAGATATATCAATAGATGCCAGAATCGGTGAGGACGTATACATAGGATTGCTCTCCGATATACATCTTAATTATTGCAATGATCAGGACTTTGACGAAGCTGATCCTGTTATTATGAGTACATATGAGAACCGTGTATGGTGCGCAAACGGTGCTACAGTACCAAAGCTGCAAAAATGCCTTGAATTTCTTGATGACGCTGACCAAATAGTTATAAATGGTGATACGCTAGATTACCTTTCTCACGGCACGATGGAGCTTATGCAAAAAGAAATCTGGGATAAGATTCCCGGTGTTGTGGCAACAGTCGGCGGACATGAAATTTCCAGAAAAATGCAAGGAAAAGTTGAGGATACTCTGTCTCGCGATGAACGAATAGCTATAATTGAAAAGTATTGGAAGCACGATATGTATTACATGTCGAAGCTTCTGAAAAACAAAGTGCTTGTTGTAGGTATGTTCAATGATATGGCGCAATTCAACGACTATCAAAGAGACAAGCTAAAGGCTGATATTGAATCGGCTCGTAAAAACGGTTATGCGATTTTAATATTCGCTCACGAGCCTATTGCCACACACAACCCCAAACACTCAAATTTCACATTAGATGATGTTTTACTTGTCGGAGATTCGTCGGGCTTCCCAAGAGATCTTTGCTCCGGTACCGATAAACTAGCGGGAGGAAAAGGCTCTGATGACATAACAAAAGAAGTATATTCTTTGATTACAAGCAATGCAGATGTAATTAAAGCTGTCCTCACCGGTCATTATCACAACGACATGTATCTTGAAATTATCGCTAAAAATGCCGATGGAAGCGACGCTATTATTCCTCAATACGTAACTACTGCTACCGCTTATCAGAAGGGACATGCAACGAGAATCACGGTGAAATAAAATTCATAAAATACACCGCTTACGGTATTATACTCTAATAAATGATGGCTTTGGAGAAACTTTATGGTTTGTTTAGGTAATGACTGGGATGATATTTTAAAAGAAGAATTTTGCAAGGATTATTATCTTCGTCTGCGCGAATTTCTCAAGTCTGAGTATTCTTCAAGACGTATATATCCCCCGATGAATGATATATACAATGCCTTGAGATATACTTCCTACGAAAATACAAAAGTAGTTCTTCTCGGGCAGGATCCTTATCACGGTCCCGGTCAGGCGCACGGACTGTGCTTTTCCGTAAAACCCGGAGTAAAATTTCCTCCGTCACTCCAAAATATATTCAAGGAGTTGAACGCGGAATATGGCATGCAGTCTCCCCCGACAGGTGAGCTTACGGGATGGGCAAAGCAAGGAGTGCTTCTTTTGAACACCACGCTGACAGTTCGCGAAGGACAGCCTCAGAGTCATAAAGGGCAAGGCTGGGAAATACTAACGGACAGAATAATCGAAAAAATAAACGAAAAAAGCGAACCGGTGGTATTTATACTTTGGGGCTCTAACGCCAGATCAAAAAAAGCTCTTATTACAAACAGCTCACACCTTGTTCTTGAATGCGCTCATCCAAGTCCGCTTTCGGCTTATGCCGGATTCTTCGGATGCAATCATTTTCTTCTCGCGAATGATTTCTTGAAGAAAAACGGAATTCCTCAAATAGACTTTACAAAAACCGTATAATAATTTTGTAAAAGGATGTAAAAATCTATGAAATTACTTGAAGACAAAATACTAAAAGAAGGGACAGTGCTCCCAGGTAACGTTCTAAAGGTTGACGGTTTTCTTAATCATCAGATAGACACTGCTCTTATGGCAAAGCTTGCAGAAGAATGGAAGCGTCTTTATGAAAACGAAAACATCACCAAGATCGTAACTATTGAGGCTTCCGGAATAGGAATTGCCTGCATTGCGGGTCTGTATTTTAACGTTCCTGTCGTTTTTGCAAAAAAGACAACAAGCTCTAACTTAGGCGATGACGTATATTCTCACAAGGTGATTTCGTACACTCACGGAAACTCATACAATGTCATAATATCAAAAAAATACATCTGCCCCGAGGACAACATACTTATCATTGACGATTTTCTCGCAAACGGAAGTGCGCTTCGCGCTCTCATAAAAATATGCGAACGAGGCGGAGCAAAGATAATAGGTGCGGGAATTGCCGTCGAGAAGGCATATCAGAAAGGCGGCGATGAAATCCGCTCGCGCGGATACCGTGTAGAGTCTCTGGCAAAAATCCAATCTATGGATCCTGAGAATGGAATCGTTTTTGGTTAAGTGATTTTAACATAAAGCAAGGCGGCAAAGGACACACAATATTCCTTCGCCGCCTTGCTTGCTATAATCATTTCAAGTCATTATATCACGAGAAAATAAACAATCAGAGCAAGACCAAGCACTATACGGTAAATTCCAAAGACCGAGAAGCTGTGGCGCTTGACAAAATCCATCAAAAACTTAATAACAACCAGTGAAACGATATACGCTACAACAATTCCTATTAACAGTAATGCTATCTCAAAACCTGTAACGGTTATTCCGCTTAATATGAGCTTCAGTATTTTATATCCTGATGCTCCCAGCATTATCGGTATAGCCATGAAGAAGGAAAATTCTGCTGATGCTACTCGGCTGACCCCGGTAAGCATACCGCCAAGAATCGTTGAGCCCGACCTCGATGTACCGGGTATTAAAGAGAGCACCTGAAAAGCACCTATTTTCAGCGCGTCTTTATAAGTAAGCTCGTTTACGTCATTGATTCTAAACAAATTGTTTTTGTTGTTTGTTTTATATCTTTCTACAAGGATAAAAGCAACACCATAAACTATAAGAGCTACCGATATAACGCACGAATTGTAAAGATAAGTTTCCAAAATATCATCAAGAAGAACACCTATAAGAGCTGCGGGGATTGCTCCTACTATGACTTTCTTCCAGAGATTAAATGTCTGTTTTTTATCATCGGCGCTCTTCTTTTTAGAAAATGGGTTTAAACGCTCGAAAAAAAGCGTAGGCACGGCAAGTATCGCTCCAAGCTGAATAACAACAAAGAACATTTCTTTGAATCCTTCGGAAACGTCAAGCTTTATAAATTCATCAAATAGTATTATATGCCCCGTAGAGCTTATGGGGAGCCATTCGGTTACGCCTTCCACTATTCCAAGAAATATGGCTTTAAGGATTTCAATAAATTTCATTTTTCATTCCTTTTCTGATTTTCAAAAAGATTAATCCCCTGCTCTTAAGATATCACCGGGACAAAGATTCTCTGCAGTCTTCATATAAAATTTCATGTACGGATGAGAGGTCGCTTCGATAGGATTATGCTCTTCGTCGAAAAGCTCGGTGATTTCTATTTTTCTTCCGACCTTACCGGGAGTTATTATCTCGGCACTGTCCCCTACCTTCATTTTATTTCTTTGCGACATGAGGGCTTCTCCCGCCACCTCATTATATTCGAGAACTACTGCCAAATATGCTTTATCTTTGATATATCCCGTATTCTCAGCAACATTTGCATCAATGTGTGAATCTGAAAAATAATATCCTGTCGCATAATCTCTGTGGCTTACAGAAAGAAGCTCTCTGTACCATAGGGGGTCATATTTATAATTTCCAGAAAAATAAGAGTCCAATGCCATCCTGTAAGCATTAGTTACAACTGCCGTATAGTAAGCCGATTTCATTCTTCCCTCTATTTTAAAGGAATTTATTCCGGCTTCTATAAGCTCCGGCATATGCTCTATCGTGCAGGTATCGCGGCTCGCCATGATAAACGTTTCACCGTTTACTTCTTCTATGGGCATCGCAGATTCGGGACGCTTTTCTTCGGCTATTTCGTAGCCTCGGATAGTATAATTCCATCTACATGGCTGAGCGCACATTCCGCGATTTGCATCTCTTGCGACAATATGTCCTGAAAGAAGACATCTTCCGCTATACGATATACACATAGAGCCGTGAATAAAGCATTCAAGCTCAAGATCGTCGGGGATATTAGCCCTTATTGCCTTTATTTCTTCAAGAGTAAGCTCCCTTGCGAGAACAACCCTTTTAGCACCAAGCGCATACCATGCTTTGCAGTCTGCAGCGCTTACGGAATTAGCTTGCGTCGAAATGTGAATTTCCATATCCGGCAAAAGCTCTTTGACTAATATCAAAACACCTATATCCGCGATAATCATAGCGTCCAGCGCTATGTCTTTGATGGAACAAAGATATTCTTTAAGCGTCTGATATTCATGTTCTCTCGGCATAGTATTCAGCGTAAGATATACTTTAACATCCCTTGAGTGGGCATATTCAACAGCTTCCCGAAGCTCTTCTATCGAAAAATTATCGGCCGCTGCACGCATTCCGAATATTTTGCCTGAAAGATATACAGCATCAGCTCCGTAAAGAATAGCCGCCTTCATTTTTTCTAAATTTCCTGCCGGTGAGAGTATTTCCGGTCTTTTCATATCTGTTTCCTCGTTGATTGTTTTCTAAAATTTATTTTTCCGTCTTTATTTTATCATAAATACACGTTTTTTTCAACAGTTATTTAGGGATAGCAATTATTGCTATCTCCCATGCGGGAAAACAAAGAGTTCTCCTAAGATAAAGTGAATATTCGGGGTGTGCATCTCTCATGTAATTTATCAGCGAAAAAACATCTTCGCTTCTGTGATAAGCGGAAATCAGCATCGCGGGACAATCTCTTTTTATAGTTTCATATGCACCGATGAGTGCTTCCCTCTCCGCGCCCTCAACATCAAATTTGATGTAATCGATTTTATCGCCTGTTATACTGTCTATTTTCAAAAGCGGGACTTCTTCCATTCTGTTTTTATACGATGAGGTTGAGTCTACTGAAGAATTTCTGTTTCCACTTCCTATAAACGCACCATGCGTATCCTCTGACCACACCGCTGCGTTTATTGCACGTATTTTATCTGACGCTTTATTCTCTTCAATATATCTGGATAGCTTTTTAAAATTACGTTTATCCGGCTCAATCGCATATATCTTTTCAACAGTTTTTCGGTAAGATAAAAGCTCGCGAACCGTATCGCCGTTGTATGCTCCCGCATCTATCGATACTTTTATATTTTTCGGCAAAAGAGAATACAAATCATCCGTCTTAGAATAAGCATTCATAAGATACTTCAAATTTCCGAAAAGCTTATAATTAACAACCGCACAAAAAGCATTTTTAGATTCTTCGTCTTCAAGTGATTCGTATGCCCGTAAAATCTCCTTGTAATTTTCATTATAAAAGGTTTTATCGAAATACGCTTCTCCGGCAACGGGCATATCAGGAACGAGCATTGAATAATTGCTGTCAATATCCGAAATCATTTCTATAACGTCCGGGCGGTTTGAAGCAAAAGAAAGAAGAATAAGAAAGTCAGGATAAAGCTCCTTTATTTCTGAAAACGATTTTACTTTATATCCTCGAAAGCTATGACCTCTGACAAAGCCGTCTGATGCAAAAACCTCACTAACATTTACGTTATAACCCGCAAGATGATCAAAAAGCTTATCGGCACCGTTTCCCATGCCATATATAACCTTAACTCTTTTATCTTCAGCGATTTTATCCCACATATCTTCACAAAGCGGGTATTTTGGCAAGTCGTACTTACTATATGGCATTAAAAATCTCTTTTCGTATTGAAATATTTTGAAATTTGTGTTAAACTACTGACTGTAATAAATCTTACATTTTTGAAAGGATAAAAATTATGGACTGCTTATTCTGCTCTATTGTTAAAGGAGATATTCCTTCTAAAAAGGTTTACGAGGACGACTACTGCTTCGCATTCCACGATATTACCCCCCAAGCTCCCGTGCATTGCCTTATAGTTCCGAAGGAGCATATCGGATCTGCAGATGAAATAACACTCGAAAATGCGCGTTACGTCGCAAAAATATTTGAGGCAATTCCAAAAATTGCAAAAGAACTCGGGCTTGAAAACGGTTACCGTATAATATCGAATGTAGGTAATGACGGATGCCAATCCGTAAAGCATCTGCATTTCCACATCCTTGGCGGCAAAAAGCTCCCTGAAAACATCGTTTAATATAGTTAACAAGAGAAAAAAACAACCGCTTTGTTTCGAAAGCGGTTGTTTTTTATCGCGACAGCGGAAAGCTTAAAGCTTTTCCTTAACCTTAGCCGCTTTACCAACTCTGGAACGAAGATAGTAGAGCTTCGCACGGCGAACCTTCGCACGGCGGAACACCTCAATCTTCTCAACGTTGGGAGAATGAAGAGGAAATGTCTTCTCAACACCAACGCCATAGGAAACACGTCTTACAGTAAAGGTTTCGGAAATTCCGCCACCGTGTCTTGCAATAACGGTACCCTCGAAGAGCTGAGTTCTTGTCTTTTCTCCTTCTGTGATGCGGATGTAAACCTTTACACCGTCACCAATGCCAAACTGAGGAACCTCAGTTTTGAGCTGCTCACTTACAAAAGCCTGAATCTTTTCCATTTATAGGCCCTCCTTAATACTGCGAACATTCGTGCGGAGCTGCGCAGAGGACTGTTCTGAAATGCTGATACATAGGCAAATATGCCATGAACACAGTTGTAGACATTATATCATACAATTCAAAAAAAATCAATATGTTTTCTGAAAGTTTTTTAACTTTTTTGAAAATTGCCAAATCTTATGCTAAAAACAGCATAAAATATGTATTTTTCTTAAAAAATATATTTTAAATATTGTATTTTTCGTTATGCTGTGGTATAATGTTTTGAATATTATTTCCATCTAGCTCTAACGCTACCGAAAGGAATATTTATGTCTACGGAAGAACTGGAAACAACCGCGCTCACCGAAAACAAATCGAGTGAAGCCCAAGATACAATTGAAAATATACCCGCAGATGGCAAAGAGTTATCCTCTGATATTCAAGGCGAGAATGAGCAGTCACTTGACGAGACGGTTTTCGTAGCTGAAAGCCAAAGCGATGCATACGATGATAATTTAAGTGAGAATGCCGAGCTCATTCCTACCGACGATTCTTCTGAAGAAAGCGCTGAACCACTAAGCCTTGACACTGCGTCAGATGAGCAGATGCTTATAGAAAGTGAAAGTAAGCAGGAGATTGCTTCTTACGAAAACGAAGATAACGGTATTTCGTTGGAAGGTGAAGAAAAAATCATCCAAAAATCACCTAAGGAACGCGGAATAGATATGCTTTTTGACGTTCTTGAGCTCTTCATATTCAGCTTAGTAACTGTTTTGCTCGTAACTACATTTTTATTCCGCCATTCGATAGTTGACGGAAGTTCAATGGAAAACACTCTTCACGGCGGTGAGCACTTGATAATATCCGACCTCTTTTACACACCGGAACGAGGCGATATAATCGTGTGCGAGGACTATGAGACGAGCCTTCGCAAGCCCATTGTTAAAAGAGTGATAGGACTACCCGGTGATCATATTGTTGTAACTTCAGATTACACGGTATATGTAAACGGAGATCTGCTGCAAGAGGATTACGTATACGTAGATTTTTATAATCCAACCCCCGCGGTAGACATTGTTGTCCCGCAAGGAGAGGTATTTGTGCTCGGTGACCACAGAAATAACTCTACCGATTCGAGATATTTCGGGACTATAAAAATCGACAGTATTCTCGGAAGAGTTCTTTTCCGTTTCTATCCTCTGGACAAATTCGGGGCGGTAGAGTAATTTTTAAGAAAGCGACGTAGGATAAATGGCACAAAATCCGATTCAGTGGTTCCCCGGGCATATGGCAAAAACCAGGAGAATGATGAAGGAATGCCTCGGCGA
>JAZRHO010000009.1:0-2174 GCA_045644805.1 Eubacteriales bacterium
TAACAATTCGCTCATAGCCTTTACCTTTTTCTTTTAAATTTATAAAAATGCAGTTATATTAGTCTTTATACCAATATCTCTCCATATTACCATATTATAGTAGCATAAATATGGCAAAGAAACAGCAAAGAAAAGACTGCAATACACCTTTTAAGCACATTGCAGTCTTTGATTATTCTTTCATTCGGTAGCCTACACCAAGCTCGTTGGCAATATAACTTGCCTCACCGGGACGTGCACCGAATTTCTTTCTTATGTTAGCCATATTTACCTGTAGCTTCTTTATGCTTGATTCATCTGGGTACTCACGCCATACAGCTTTAATTATCGTGGCATAAGTCATCATTTTACCGCAATTCTCTGATAAAAATGCTACTATATTGTATTCGGTTTGCGTTAATTTGATTTCTTCATTTGCAATAAATATCTGACGCGCATCATAATCAATTAGAAGCTCGCCAATGGTAAATTTACCGCCGGGTAAAAGCCCTTTGCCTGTATCATGACGTCTGTTTCTGAGTGCGCTTCTTACACGTGCGATTAACTCGTCAGAACCAAACGGCTTAGTGATATAATCGTTCGCGCCCATATCAAGAAGTTTAACCTTCTCTCGTTCCTCACTTCTTGCGGAAAGGACTATAACCGGTGTAAAATCCTTCAATCGAATTTCTTTTAAAAGAACGCTACCGTCATTATCAGGCAATCCAAGATCGAGAATCACAAGATCGGGTATATGAGAGGCATACATAGTTTTAGCAATTTCATAATTCGTCGCCGTTATAACTTGATAGTCGTTAGCTTCAAGAAGAGCGGTAACAAAATTCAGTATGTTTCCTTCATCCTCTACGAGAAGTATCTTATATTTGTTTTGATTCATTTGAAACCTCCTCGGTAGTTAGCGAAAATCTGAATATAGCGCCGCCTTCCTTGGCGTTTTCAGCGGTGATATCGCCACCGTGTGCCTTGATGATTGTAGCACATACCGAAAGACCGATGCCTGCGTTGCGTGTTTGGGTATCGGATGTGCTTTCAAACTTATCGTTGTATCCGGTGAAAATATTGTCGAGCTTTTCGGGAAGAATACCGCAACCATCATCGGTAATCTCAAATATTGACTTTTGACCGATTGAGAATACTCGCATTGACAGTTTTGTAAAGCCTTTTGCATGGTGAATCGTATTTTCAAGAATGTTAATGATAACCTGCTCGATCAAAATCGCATCCATCGGAATAACGACGAGCTCGTCCGGGATATCTATGTTTACGTGTTGCTCGGGATATCTCTTTTTGAATTTTATAATAACAGAGTCAATAAGTTCTTCAAGAACCGTGGGAGTTTTGATAAGCTTTACCGCACCGCTGTCAATACGTGTGATAGAGAGAAGATTTTCTACCATGCGGATCAGCCATTCGGAATCTTCTTTTATTCCTTTTGACATTTGAAGCTTCTGCGCGTCACTTAACTTATCATAGTTTTCGATAATTGAAGAGCTTGCACCGTATATAGTCGTAAGAGGTGTACGCAAATCGTGAGAAACCGCACGCAAAAGATTTGCTCTCATACGCTCTTTTTCTCCCTCGGCTTTCAGCATCTGCCACATTTTCAGCCTGGTCGTAAACAT
The DNA here is from genome assembly GCA_045644805.1 of Eubacteriales bacterium. GTDB lineage: Bacteria > Bacillota > Clostridia > Oscillospirales > CAG-272 > UBA1740. The sequence continues at coordinate 1,623 of JAZRHO010000009.1, forward strand.
ACTAGTCAAAAACGAGATTATAAGCATTACAAGTGCCGAAAAAATGCTTTCCGGCACGGAGAAATCCATATTGAGATACGGATATGTAAAAGCGTAGTTAATAGCTGCGACGCTTATTATCGTTGAAACAATTCCATACCAGAAGCCATCGGTTATAAGAGATATGATAAAAACCGCAAAAGCAAATAACGTTGTGACATGCTCTGATATATCCAATACGTTTTGCAGCAATATGCTGATTGCAAACGATATTGCTAAAATAAGTACAGTTAGAATAGAATCTCTGATACATCGTTTAGTTTTGCTCATCGTATACTCCTTTAAAATACCTTTATAGAATTATACCATACTTTGAGTTAAGACATGGCAAAGCTTTTAATAATTGAAATCCTATAATCATTATACTGCAAAAACGCGTTTTTTTCAAGCCGTTGGTGAATAAAAAAGAGGGTAGCTCAAGTTCAAAAAACTTGAGCTACCCTCGAATGCGCTGAGGGGATAGGGGGATTTGGAGCGAAAATCTTCGTTTTTCGTCCCGAAGGCGTACATAGG
>JAZRHO010000010.1:0-21001 GCA_045644805.1 Eubacteriales bacterium
GAAGAAAATTATACGGTTTTGTCCCCCGAAAGACCAAAAGGCTCTGGACTTTTGCTGAAATGTGTGGTAATGTTAATGTAGCCGACGGTCATACCAAGAGACAAAGATAAAAAGGAGGATTTTAATGAAAAAGCTGACAGGCCATCTTGAAGAAAAGAATGGCAAATGGTATGCCGCAGTTAATCATTATACAACGGACGGAAAGCGTAAGGTCAAGTGGTACTCGCTTGATTTAGAGTCAAGAAAAGGCTCTAAGACCGAAGCTAATCACAGACTCCGCGCTCTCCTTGAAAAACTGAATACGGGTACTACCTACTTAACCGAAAATATGACTCATTCAGAGCGAGAGAGGCACAGAATAGCAAACTCGCTTGTCGAGGACTATCTTGTAGAATGGCTTGAAACCCACAAAGGAAACGTATCAAAAACAACCTATGAGGGATATAAAACCTACATAGAATCGAAGATGATACCGTTCTTCAAGACGATGAAGATTAAGGTTAACGAGATAACCGGCGATGAGATAAACGCATTCTACGCCTCACTGAGAACAGCAGGTCTCAAGGGTACATCGATGCAGAGGTATCACAGCGTGCTCCATCTTGCATTCAAAACGGCAATGAAGCGTAAGATCATAGCATCGAATCCCGTTGACCAAGCCGACAGACCAAAGGCGGTACAGTTCATAGGTAACTACTACAACGCAGAGGAAATAAAAGAGCTCCTCGAATGTGCCAAATCCGACGAGCTTTACTTGATAATTCTGTTAGCGGTTTACTACGGTCTTAGGCGAAGCGAGGTTTTAGGCTTAAAGTGGTCTGCGATAGACTTCTATCAAAAGACGATAAGTATAAGACACAAGGTTGTTGACGAGAAGAACGGCCCCGTAGGATACGACGTAATGAAGACGAAATCCTCATACAGAACGCTTCCTCTCCTCCCATTTATCGAAGAAGCACTCATCGCAAAGCGAGACGAGTGCTTTGAGATGCAGAGAGTTATGGGAAAAAGCTATACGGGTGAATACAAGGAGTATATAAACGTTGATGCTATCGGTAGGTTATACAGACCGAATTACGTAACCGATCACTTCGCAGTAATACTTAAAAAGCACGATCTAAGAAAGATAAGATTTCACGACCTCAGGCACTCCTGCGCATCTCTGCTACTCGCTAACAAGATACCGATGAAGATGATCCAGGATTGGCTCGGTCACTCGGATATGGGTACTACCTCAAATATTTACAGCCACCTTGATGCCAACAGTAAGCTCGACAGTGCAAAGGCAATCGGTGTGGCTCTTGCAAGCGGAACGTGAGGCAAAAAATAAAGGTTCAATCCATCCCGAAAGGGTGAAATTGAACCTTCTGGCGCAGAGGGAGGGATTCGAACCCTCGTGTGCTTTTGGCACAAACTGATTTCGAGTCAGCCCCGTTATGACCGCTTCGATACCTCTGCGTATAAAAAACATATTAAATTTTACGGAATTTTGATAGAAAACTGTCTACTAACCTCCCGAAAATCCTCGCTCCAAATTCCAAAAAAGCAAGGATTTTCAAGGGTTTATATGAATCGAATAGGGACGAAACCGAGTTTCTTTCGAGTCAGCCCCGTTATGACCGCTTCGATACCTCACCCGAAGATCGACAAGCTCGCTTGTCAGGCACAGGGCTCGGGTATATTCGCTATAGGCGAAATAACTCTGCAAGATGCAACTATATGCATATTAAACTTGTGCTGAAAATCAGCTTAATTATTATACCACAGTAAATTTTGTTTTTCAATACTTTTTCAAAAAATATTTTCAGTTTTAAAAAGTGAGCTTGTAATAATCCCAAAATGATGATTTAATAATCAACAAATATCTAATTCGATTAAATTTAGATAGGCGGTATGTTTAATAAAGACCTTGATTTGCCTTTTTTTGTGTGCTATAATTATTACACAAATATTTAATTAGGAGGATTCTCATGCTTTACGATAAATGGAGTAATTCGGAATTTTCTGAGGAACTTTTTAAAAATCCTACAAGTGTATTCAGAGGCGCGCCCTTCTGGGCTTGGAATAGTTCGCTTGACGAAGACGCACTTTGCGAGCAGATAGACATATTTAAAGAAATGGGCTTCGGCGGATTTAATATGCACGTTCGCCAAGGACTTGAGACCAAGTATTTGAGTGAAGATTTCTTTAACGCCGTAAAGGCTTGCGTTAATAAGGCAGAAGAAAACAAAATGCTTGGATGGCTTTATGATGAGGACAGATGGCCATCAGGTGCGGCCGGTGGTTTTGTCACCAAGACTATAAAGCACCGCATTAAAACTATCGCTATGACTTCATATAAAATTGAGGGTGCGGTTGCTGATTATCATGATGCTACCGAAAGCGGAGCTCCTGTATTTATAGCCGCTTTTTCCCTTGACATAAACGAAGACGGCACTCTTAACGCATATAAGAGAGTAGGAGAGGATGAAGAATGCGAAAATAAACGCTATTTCTATTGTTTGACCGCTAAGGGCGGTGAGCTCAGATATAACTTCCAGTCATATGTTGATACCCTCTCTAAGGAGGCTATGGATTCATTCAAGGAAATAACATATGAAGCTTACAAGCGAGAGCTTGGAGATAAATTCGGGAAAAGTGTTCCTGCGATATTTACCGATGAGCCTCAGACTAAGCCTTGCAACCGCCTTACAAGCGGACATTCCACAAGCTCGGTTGACGCTGCATGGACATGGGATTTCCCTGAAACGTTTAAAAATGCATACGGCTTTGATATTACCGACCGTCTTCCTGATATTTTCATGAAGAGCGCGAATGGAAGCGACCAGCGTACAAGATATTACTATTACCGTCATCTTTCCGAGAGATTTAATGAGGCGTTTATCGATAATCTCGGTGATTGGTGCGAGAAAAACGGTATCTTGTTTACAGGTCATGCAATGTGCGAGGATCATCTTGAAGATATAACGAAATGGTGCTATGATCCTATGCGTATATACAGCAGCATGCAGCTTCCCGGAATAGATACGCTTTGTGACAGACGTCTTTTTGCTACTGCAAAGCAATGTGAATCAGTAGTCCGTCAGATGGGCAGAGAAGGAATGCTTTCAGAGCTTTACGGAGTTACAGGCTGGGATTACGATTTCCGCGGTCATAAGTCTCAAGGCGATTGGCAGGCATGCCTTGGCGTTACGGTACGTGTTCCTCACCTTTCTTGGCAAACTATGAAGGGTGAAGGCAAGAGAGATTATCCCGCTTCTATACATTATCAGTCTCCATGGTATAAGCAGTATAAGATAATTGAGGACCATTACGCAAGAGTTGCAACTGCATTGACTCGCGGTAAAGCAGTATCTCATGTAGCTGTTGTTCATCCTATTGAAACCTATTGGATGAAGAGATGCTCGGAAAGCGAAAGCGGAACTGAATGTAATGAGCTTAATGATCAGTTTGACGAAACTTGCAACTGGCTGCTTTTAGGCTCTGTAAACTTTGATTACATAGCAGAGTCGCTTCTTGAGTCCTTATGCAAGAATCCGTCATGCCCCCTTAAAGTAGGAGAAATGGAATATGATACGATAGTCCTCGATAACTGCGAAACTCTGAGACCTTATACTATAGAAGCGCTAAAGAAGTTCGCTCTTGCGGGAGGTAAGCTTATCATTTCAGGAAGAGCGCCTCATATGAGTCTGGCTTTGCCGTCTTCGAATGCGAGTGAGTTGGTGTCCTTGGCTTCAAATGTTATTCCTCATACGAAGAGTGCGCTTCTTGATACGTTGTCATCCGAACGCGATGTCACCATAAGATATGCAAACGGTCCTATGACTGATAGATATTTGTATACAAGAAGAACCGAGGGTGATACCGATTGGCTCTTCGTATGTAATGCATACAAGCCGGAACTTGCACATATCCCTGCAAAATTCAGTGTTGAAATAAAGGTAAAAGGTCTTTATAAAGCAACTCTTTATAACACCTTGAGTGGAGAAACAGAGGAAATCTCCTATCGCGCTAAGGGCGGAAATACCAAGATAAGTGCTGATATGTTTGATCATGACAGTCTCCTTATAAGACTCGACAAGCTTGATGCGGAAGAGGAAAATATAATTCCTTCGTTTAAGCTTTCTAAAAAGTCTGTCAAAGCACCTTCTGTGGTTGACTACCGTCTTACCGAGCCTAACGTTCTTCTTCTTGATATGCCTAAATGGCAAATAGATGACGGTGAGCTTCACGATGAAGAGGAGCTTATGCGTATTGACGAGCTTGTAAGAAAAACGTTGAAGCTTCCTCTCAAGAGAACGAAAATGGTTCAGCCTTGGGCGGTTGCGGACGCTCCGGAAAACAATAAGCTCTACTTAAGATTCACATTTAATTCTGAAATTGAGTATTCAGGTGCGCAATTGGCTCTTGAAAATCTCGCAAAATCAACTATCGTTTTAAATGGCGAAGCTGTTGATAATGCCAAGGTTGGATACTTTGTTGATAAGGAAATACATACCTGCAAGCTTCCTAAGATAATAAAGGGAGAAAACGTGCTTGAGATAAGTATGCCCTTCGGAGTAAGAACAGATGCGGAAAACTGCTTTGTTCTCGGTAATTTCGGTACTGCGTATCGCGGAAGAGAAGTGTCTATCACCGAGCTTCCCAAAGATATCGCCTTTGGCGACGTAGTTCATCAGGGCTTTGCATTCTATGGAGCAAATATTGAGTATAACAGCGAGTTTGATCTCGATGAGGATTCAGCTGTTGAATTTGAAATATCCTATTACAGAGGCGCTCTTGTTAAGGTTGATGTTGATGGCAAGGAGATAGGATATATCTGGAAGTCTCCATTCCGCCTTGAAACAGAAGTTCTTCCTGCGGGAAATCATAAGGTAACATATACTCTTTACGGAAACAGATATAATACATTCTCCGCGCTTCATACGCTTCTTGCTGATAAAAAAGAGGTATATATAGGCCCCGATTATTGGCGCAGTTCAGGATTCGGATGGTCATATGAGTACAATACCCGTCCTATGGGTATTCTCAAAACTCCTGTCATTAATAAAATCAAGAAAGTGTAAGGAGAATTCAATGTTTGTTATTTATGCTCATAGAGGAGCTAGTGAATATTATCCCGAAAATACCATATCTTCATTCGCTGCAGGAATAGATATGGGTGCTAACGGAATAGAAACAGACGTTCAGAAAACAAAAGACGGTGTGCTCGTCATATATCACGATGATTCAACTAAAGAGAAGATAGGCTTTGAAGGCTCAATTGCCGATTATACGTGGGATGAGCTCACAAAGGCAAGAATGAAGAACGCGGCATACGGAAGAGAAGACTGTCTCGTTACATTTGAGGACTTTCTCAAATATTTCGGTTGGAGAGACCTCACGTTTGCCATTGAGCTGAAGGTGCTGGGAATTGCTGCTGAGGTGATAGATATACTTAAAAAGTACAATGTTTATGATAAATCTATCATAACTTCATTCTATTACGATGCTCTTGTTGAGGCTTATGAATATGATAAATACGCAAAGCTTGGCTGGCTTTATGTAAGGCATACACCCGAAACAATGAAAAAGCTTAGAGCGATAAAAGCTATGCAGGCTTGCCCGAAAGCCGAGCTTATAACTAAAGAGCAGCTTGACGAGCTTTATGCGGAAGGCATTGAGTGCCGTGCATGGGGAGTATCGAATACCGATATAATGAGGAAGGCAGTAGAAATCGGTGTTAACGGAGGTATGACTGTAAACTTCCCTGATAAGCTTGTCGAATATATGAAAAACAGATGAGTAATGCCGAAAAATATGTTTATATCCCCGAATATTATGAAAGCTTTAAGTGTATAGCGGAAAAATGCCTTCATAGCTGTTGCGTTGATTGGGAAATAGATATTGATAAAAAAACTCTCTCTAAATACAAAAGTATAGGTGACAGTCTATGCCAAGCCATTAAAGAGGACGGCGATGGCGCTCATATTATTCTCGATTCCGACGGTAGATGTCCTTATCTTAACGAATCTGGTCTTTGTAATATAATTCTCTCGTACGGCGAGGATTATTTGTCTGATATTTGCCGTGAGCACCCGAGATTCTACAATGAGACCTACGAAAGAGTTGAGGCGGGGATTGGAATTGTTTGTGAGGAAGCATGCAGGCTTGTTTTGGGCTTTGACAGACCGTTTTCTTTGAAAAAAGTAGGTAAAATAGATGTCTGCCCATCAGGCAAAACGGAGTATTCCGCGCTGGCAGAGCGTGACAGAATTATTTCTGTCATAGAGAACACAGCATATACATTTAATCAAAAGCTGGAGATATTGAATAAGCAGTTTGGAATAGATGTTGAAATTCATTCGATGAACGAGTGGCTTGATATTCTTCTTCAGCTTGAAATATTGGATGAGGAGTGGAGAGATTCTTTAATCAGCGCAAAAGCGAAAAAAGCATTCAATTCACAAAGTAAATTTGATAAATATTATGAGCGGTTACTTTCGTACCTTGTTTATCGCCACGTGACCGTAGCGCAAAGTGCGGAAAACCTTCGAGCAAGACTTGGTTTTGCGATGCTTGGAGCTTTGACAGTAAAATATCTTTTCGAGAGGGAAGAGTGTCAGAGTGAAAATAAGTTGTTTGATTTTGCAAGACTGTTCTCTTCGGAAATTGAGTATTCCGAAGAGAATACGGCTTTATTAATACTTGAGTTTGAAAGCGCGGTTTAGTAAAAAAGGGGTTAGCATAATTTCAAAATCCGCTAGCCCCATTTTATTTTTAAATAGCAAAATATATTAAATAAGCTCTTGACAAACATATAAAAATCGTATATAATATCATAGTCGAGTCACGGAGGCATAGCTCAGTTGGTTAGAGTGCTTGCTTGACATGCAAGAGGTCGCTGGTTCGAGTCCAGCTGTCCCCACCATAAAAAAGCACATCTGCAACGCAGATGTGCTTTTTTGGAATAAATCTTTTTAGCTGTATTTTTAACAGATGTAACATACGAAAGGAATTTTAAGAAATATGAAACTCACCCGCATACTTGAAGACGGTAAGCTTTCACTTTCCTTCGAGGTTTTTCCGCCAAAGAATGATACTTTGCATGAAAGTGTTTTATCGGCTACTGAAAAAATAGCATCGCTTAAGCCTTCCTTCGTTAGTGTTACATACGGAGCAGGCGGCGGAACGAGTAAATATACCCTTGATATCGCGAAAAACATAAAAGAGAGGTATAATGTTCCCACTATGGCTCACCTTACGTGCGTTTCCTCAACCAAGGAAACCGTACATAAGATGATAGAGAATATCAAGAATGCGGGAATAGAAAACGTAATGGCACTGCGAGGAGATATTCCTAAAAATTCCGATGGGCATCTGACTCATTATAAGCATGCTGTAGAGCTGGTACGAGAGCTTAAAGAGAGCAATGCGGATTTTTGCATAGGCGGAGCATGCTATCCAGAAGTTCATCCTGAAAGTGAAAATAGTCGCGATGATATAATGCATCTTCGTGAAAAGGTAGATGCCGGAGTTGATTTCTTAACGACGCAGATGTTCTTTGATAATCCGTTGTTTTACAGCTTTATGTACCGCATACGCGAGGCGGGAATTACTGTGCCAGTGCTGCCCGGTATTATGCCTATAACAAACGAAAAGCAAATAGAGCGCGCAAGGCAGCTTTCAGGTTCGTTTATGCCTATAAGATTCATGCAGCTTGTTGATAAGTTTGGCTCAGATCCGAGTGCGATGAAGCAGGCAGGTATAGCATATGCTACAGACCAGATAATTGATTTGTACGCAAACGGAATTAAGAATATACACGTCTACACGATGAACAATTTTGACGTGGCTCAAAAAATACTTTCTAATCTTTCGGATATAATCGGAAAATGAATATAGGTGTTATATTAAAAAAAGATGTGAAGCTTACGGCATTTTCTGACAGAGAAATACTTAGATATGCAGGGATAAAAGGCGATGCCTCTTTTCTGGTTTCTCTGATAGAGGAATGCAAGGCTGAGATTGAGGGCATCATTAAAAGCACGGTTGTTTACCGTATCGTCCCTTTTTCAAAAAATGATGAGTTGTGCGATTTCAGTTTTTGCAGTGTAAAATCAAAGCATTTATCAAAGGCGATGGAAGGTGCGAGCTTTGCGGTCGTAATGGCTGCTACCCTCGGCATAGACGTTGATAGACTAATTCACAAGTATTCCCGTATCTCTGCTGCTAAGGCTCATATAGTAAGTGCGGTCGCGGCAGAACGAATTGAGGCATTGTGCGATGCCTTTTGCAGAGAAATTGATAATCAGCTCGCTTCCGAAGGATTGATAACCGACTTCCGTTTCAGTCCGGGGTACGGCGATCTTTCTTTGGATTTTCAGAAAAAAATATTCTCGGTTCTTGAGCCGAGCAAACACATAGGACTCACTCTTAATGAAAGTCTTATTATGAGTCCTTCAAAATCCGTCAGCGCCATTGTGGCAGTAAAGAGGAAGAAAAATGACATTTCGTGAATTTGCGGAAAACAATATAGTTATTCTTGACGGTGGTATGGGCAGCCTGCTTGAATCTTTTGGCATTGCTCCCGGGGAGCTGCCAGAAAATTGGAATATTACCCACCCCGACATTATCACTGATATTCACCGCGCATATTTTGATGCCGGAAGCAATGTTGTTAATACAAATACATTCGGTGCAAATCTCTTAAAGTTCAATGAGACAGAACTTGAAAATATAATATCACGTGCAATAGATAGTGCGCGAAAAGCAGCCGAAATATCATCTAATTGTAAACAAAAGTTTGTCTCTCTGGATATTGGACCTACGGGGAGACTTCTTAAACCCTTCGGAGATCTTGATTTCGAGAGAGCGTATGAAATTTTTTCATATACTGTCAAGCTTGGTGTAAAATACGGAGTTGACCTTATAACCGTTGAAACCATGAACGATTCGATGGAAACGAAAGCTGCTTTGCTTGCGGTAAAGGAAAATTCCACATTGCCGGTTATTGTAACTAACGCATACGGCTCTGACGGTAAGCTTCTTTCCGGAGCGACACCTGCCGTTATGTCAGCAATTCTTGAGAGTATGGGTGCTGATTATATAGGAGCTAATTGCTCGCTCGGACCCGACTCTTTAAAGGAAACCGTAAACGAGCTTCTTTCACTCTCATCCGTACCCGTCGTTTTTAAACCCAATGCAGGGCTTCCTCTGATAGTCGACGGAAAAACCGTTTATAACGTAGCTCCCTACTCTTTTGCAAGCTCTGTTGCTGAGGCGGTAAGGCATGGCGTGCGTATTGTAGGCGGCTGTTGCGGAACTACCCCGGAGCATATTAAGGCACTCACTGCTGCAATTGCCGATATTGCACCAAGACCTGTTGAAAAGAAAAACAAAACAGTCATCACTTCCTACTGCAAGAGGGTTATTTTTGACAATTCGATAACTCTTATCGGCGAATGTATAAACCCTACGGGCAAAAAACGGATTAAACTTGCGCTTTCTGAGAACGATATTGATTTTCTTGTGAATTTAGGCGTAAAGCAAGAGGAGTGCGGAGCACATGTCTTGGATGTGAACGTAGGAATGCCGGGTATTTCTGAATCCGAAGTGCTGCCGAGCTTTATCAGTGCGCTTCAATATTCTGTGACTCTGCCGCTCAGTATTGATACGTCAGATATAAAAGCTATGGAGGCAGCATTGCGCATATACAACGGCAAGCCCCTCATAAATTCAGTTAACGGTAAGAAGGAATCAATGGAAAAGATTTTTCCGCTTATGAAAAAGTACGGCGGAAGCGTAATAGCGCTTACGCTTGATGAGGACGGTATTCCGAGTACAGCGGATAAAAGAGTGAAAATCGCTGAAAAAATTCTTTCAGAGGCAAAAAAGTACGGTATAGACAAAAAGGATATCATATTCGACCCTCTTGCTATGACCGTCAGCACGGATAAGAATGGCGCTCTTGTTACTATGGAGGCTATCAGACGAATAAAATATGATTTGGGATGTCACGTTAGTCTAGGAGTTTCAAACATTTCATTTGGTTTGCCGAAGCGTGAAAATATAAACTCTGCGTTCTTTGCTATGGCACTGTCTTCAGGGCTGTCGGCAGCTATCATGAACCCTATGTCGGGAGTTATGATGAAGAGCTATTACAGCGCAAAGGCACTGCTTGGATTTGATGATAACTTCGTCGATTATATCTCAGTATGCGAAAATATGGAAGACGAAAGCTCGGTATCTTTAGCAAAAAGTAAGATTCCCGAAAGCTTCTGCTTGACCTTGGAAGAAGCAATATCAAAGGGACTTTCCGAAAGTGCCGCTTCAATTACCGATGAGCTTCTTAAGAGCCGTGAGCCGATAGATATAGTAAACTCGGATATAATACCTGCTCTTGATAATGTCGGAAGAGGATTCGAAGAGGGAAGGATATACCTCCCTTCGCTTCTTCAGAGCGCGGAGGCGGCAAAATGCGCGTTTGAAAGAATAAAAATTTCAATGCCCGAAAAATCTTCGGATAAAAAAGGAAAGATCGTTATTGCTACCGTCAAAGGAGATATTCACGATATCGGTAAAAACATTGTTAAGCTCCTTCTCGAAAATTACGGATTTTCGGTTATTGATCTCGGCCGTGACGTTCCTGCGGAAAAAATATCCGAATGCGCTGCGAGCGCAGAGGCGGATATAGTCGCGCTCAGCGCGCTTATGACAACAACAGTACCCGCAATGGAAACCACTGTCAAACTTGTAAGGGAGACCTGTCCGTCAGCCAAAATAATGGTTGGAGGAGCTGTGCTTACCGAAGAGTACGCAAAAAAAATAGGCGCGGATTCTTATTCAAAGGATGCAATGGGAGCAGTCAGATACGCAGAGCGCGTGATGGCTGAAAAAGAATAATAATCATGGAAGTATTTTTGTCTACAATACAGCAAATGGCATTGCTGTTTCTGTTTATAATTATTGGTTATACCGTAGCCAAAGCAAAGGTTGTACCTGATAATGCGGGCTCGGTGCTTTCAAAGCTTGAGAATAATGTTTTTACACCTGCTTCAATACTCGGAACTTTTTTGACAAGCTTTACGGTATCAAAGCTTTCTGTGGCTTGGCAGTTTCTTCTTTCGGGTACTGTAATTATTCTCATGAGTATTCCGCTTGCGCTCTTTATTGCCAAGCTTACCACAAAGGATTCATATCTTAGGAAGATATACGCCTACGGACTTGCATTTTCCAATTTTGGTTTTATGGGAAATGCCGTTGTATCATCTGTTTACGGAAACGAAGTTTATATGAGCTACCTTATCTTTGTTATTCCGTTTTGGATAGGTATTTACGCTTGGGCAGTGCCGGCTCTTCTTATACCGTCTCGGGAAGGTCAGTCCATGAAGGCAAGGCTTAAAAACGTATTTAATCCAATGCTTATAGCTACTGTCGTCGGTATAATACTCGGAATTACCGGACTTCCGATTCCGTCGTTTATAACAGGCGCAATAACTTCTCTCGGTAATTGTATGTCGCCAATCGCCATGCTTCTTACCGGTATGGCAATAGCTAAGATAGATATTAAAGAAAGCTTTAAGAACGTGCCGATTTACATTGTTTCGGTGATACGTCTTATTTTGATTCCGCTCGTTTTTATTGCGGTTCTTTATCCGATTCCGATAATGTACGAGATAAAGCTTTGCGCTATATGCGCGCTTTCGATGCCCTTAGGTCTTAGCCCTATCGTCATTCCGTCTGCCTACGGTCTTGATACAAAGGCAGCTTCGTCAATGGCTCTCATTTCGCATCTTTTGTCGACAGTTACGATACCTGTCATTTTCATGCTGTTTGATTGGCTGATGAAAATTCAATAAAAAAAGAGAAAACGGTAGGTTTTCAACCTTGATTTTCTCATAAAATTATTAGTATAGGCAGAGGCACTGAGTTAAAACAGAACCTCTGCCTTTTTAGTTTGAATCTTTTCGTTATGCAGTAGTGTATAGTTGCTAAAACCCAAGCTCGCTAAGCTCCGCGCAAAGTCTCTTATAAAAATCGTAAACCTTGTCTTTTTGAGATCTTCGTGTGAAAAGGTCTATTATCTGCGCGTGCGATACGGAAATATCAAGGCAATCGCCTCGATAATTGCCGAATTTTGAGGATTCAACCGATACAAGACCGTCATTTTCAAGCTTTTCAAAGTGCTTGTATATCATCATCGGGATGCCGAGCAGGAAGCAGTCTTTTCCTTTTTTGAGTGTCGTTGAATAGCTTTGGCAATAGACCTTATAGGAAAATCTTAGCGTATCTTCGCTTTCATCGCATTTTCTGAGCTGCTCGCAAGCGCGCAGAGAATTTGGATGCTTGTCTCCGAGAAGATGGTAGAACATATCAACTTGAAAAGCTATAATTTTTTTAATCCATCTCGGAAGATTCCACACCCATGAGGCTATAACAGAGCCTCTGTGAGGAGTACATAGCGTAGTAAGAGATGCTACTCTATCCTCCATGTCGAGGTGCATTATCATGTATTTTGTATCGAGTCCGCCTTTTGAATGAGCAATGATATTCACCTTATCGCAATCGCATTCGCAGCATACGCGGAGTATGTAATCCTTAAGTTGCGCGGCATTAGTTTCAATCGAGCCAAAGCCGTCAATATCAGCAACATAGACGTTATATCCCGCATTGTCAAGCACTTTTTCGATACGGCCGAACGCCCTAAAGCGTTTGGTTTGCTTGGCGGCAAGACCATGAACTAAAATTATAGGATATTTTGTCATACTGATCACCTCCGCTATGTCTCTTTTATTTAATTATACACTCAATAATTTAAAGTTTCAAGAGAATGAAAAAAATTTACTATTTCGTAAAATTATGCTAAACATATCATCAAAAATGGGAATAGCCCCGTGCTAACGGATTTAGAGCAGAAGCTTTTGACTGACAAGCGAGAGGTATATAGGCGTACACTGAGCGAGGAAAGGGAAATAGAATAAAAATTGAGGAAAACCGCGGTTTTTTAACCTCGTTTCCCTCAAAAGCGCACTTATAATAGAGAGGTACTGTTTACACAATACCTCTGTTTTTATTCGGATTACTTCCACTTGCCTAAATGTGGCAGTCACTAATTTTTATTTACAGTAATATACAAATCAATCCCGATGCGCCTTCGTTTATAATCTTTTCAATGGTCTGACCCATTTTGAGTCTTGATTCATCAGGCATATGAAGAAGCTTTGCCTGCATACCGTCATTGACAAGCTCATAGAGCGACCTGCCGAACATTTTTGATTCCAAGAGACTCTTGGGGTTCTCGTCATATTCTTCACTCATTGTTTTTATTACCTCTTGCGCTTGCTCTTCTGTGCCGAACGTGGGGCAAACATCAGCCTTTATCTGCGTTTTTATCATATGGATAGATTCCGCTGCAGCACTGATTTTTATTCCGAAGCTTCCACCGTGTCTTACAAGTTCCGGCTCTGATAGCATAAGCTCATCTGCAAGAGGCATTACTATTCCGTAGCCTTTGTTTTCAGCATCATTCAGAGCTTCTTTGATTTTTTCATATTCTTCCTTTATTTTTGCCATTTCGATAACAGTTGAAAATAGCTCCTTTTCGGTTGTAAGATTAATTCCTGAAAGCTCGCTCATCGCTCCGTAGTAGTCCTCTCTTGAAAGCGGAAGCTCGAATTCACCTTTTCCCGAACCGGCATCTAGCGATATCTTTTTTATGTATTTGTCATTTGCTAGGCATTTGTCCACGTCGCCGAATTTCTTTACGCTGTCGGCAAATGTAGCAATTTTTTCCATCATTTTTTTGTTTAATTCATGCTCCATGGGAAGCAGTGAGGTCCAATCGGGAAGATTAAATGTAAGCTCTGTGACAGGGAATTCGCCTACTACCAGCCCTAAAATAGCCTCTACGTCCTCGGCATTCAGCTTCGTACAGTTGACTAAAGCTACCGGAACCGAATATTTCTCCTCAAGTGAGCTTGCAAGCTCATGTGCCTCAGCCGTTTCAGGAGAAGCCGAATTAAGTATTATGGCAAAAGGCTTTCCTGCCTCGCGAAGCTCCTTTGCAACACGTTCTTCGGCTGCGATGTAGTTTTCTCTAGGTATGTCTGAAATGCTCCCGTCTGTGGTTACAAGCATAGCTATTGTAGAATGCTCGCGCGTGACCTTTTCCGTGCCGATTTCCGCAGCCTTGGTAAAAGGCATCGGTTGGTTTGACCATGGCGTTACCACCATTCGCCATTCGCCGTTTTCCATAGCGCCCATTGCACCGTCAACCATGTATCCAACGCAGTCTATCATTCTGAGATTGATTTCCGTTCCGCCGAGTGTCAGATGAACGGCTTCTCCGGGTACGAATTTAGGCTCGGTTGTCGTAATGGTTTTACCCGAGCCGCTTTGAGGCATTTCGTCTACCGTGCGTTCTTTATCATACTCGTCCTCGATATTTGGTATTACTACGCTTTCCATAAAACGGTGAATAAAGGTCGATTTTCCTGTGCGAACAGGACCGACAACCCCAACGTAAACGTCTCCGCCTGTTCTTTTTGCTATGGTTTCATAAATTCCGTTTTCGTTCATTTTCTTCTCCTTCGCAAAAATGCTTTCAGCCGAATCTCAATGGCTTCGACTCTCTCATGGCTATCATATGCCGAAGAAAACAGAAAAATTCCCGAAAGCTGAAAAACCTTCGGGAATAGTGTTATTTTTGATTTGTGATTTTTTGAAATTCGTCGAATAGTGCTTTATTTGCAGCCTTCATTTTGCCCACGTCGACTTTTATTTCCTCTCTGTCGTAAGTAATAAGTCCGTTCGTCTCATCCTCTACGTCAGAGAGCTGAGTATAAACAGTTGCGCAAAGACCGTCTTCTATTAAAGGAACGAGTCCGTCTGTATAAAGGTGATAAACCGCATCGGAAAAGGTTGTCTTATCTTCATACATAGAATATCCGTAATTCTTTTCGCCGAAAAGATGCCCCTCAAGGCGTAATGAAAATCCGCCGAACTCGCTTAAGAATACAGGTCTTCCGTCGTTTGCCTTAATAGTTGGAACTCTGAAATAAATATGCTTTGAATCAACGTCGCTTTTCTTTCCGTGAAACCACCCTGAAGTGGTGTCAATAAATCTGGAAGAATCAAGCTTTTTCAGCCTCCTATAAGCTTCGTCGGGCTCAAATTGCCCCCACCCCTCATTGAATATGGTGTATAGACACACCGATGGGGAGTTGAAAAGGAGGTCTGCCGTCTTTTCCATTTGAGATAGGAAAAACTCTCTTGTTTCTCTGTCTCGGTTGCGAAGGGACGAGAAGGCTTTTTTAAATCCGACTGTCGGAAGAGCTGTGTCAAAGAAGAATGAATAGCCTGAATTATTGACCATATCCTGAAAAACGATCATACCCAACTTGTCGCAAAGGTGATAGAAAATTAAAGGCTCGATTTTTATGTGCTTACGAAGAGTATTAAAGCCAAGCTTTTTTGCAAGCATAATATCGGCCTCGTATCCCCGCACAGTTGCGGGAAGAAAAATTCCGTCGGGATAATATCCCTGATCAAGAAGTCCTGAAAAGAAGTAAGGCTCACCGTTTAAGCACATGCGCGAAGTTCCGTCGATTTCCATCACAGAAATCTCTCGAAGCGCAAAATAACTCTCTATTTTGTCCGTTTCGGTTTCGAGAACAAATTCGTATAAATATGGGTGTTCAGGCGACCAAAGCTTAGGCTCTTTGGGTTCTATAACAATTGTATCACCGGAAAATTCATATACTGTACCGTCTTCTTTTAAGGTCAATCGTTTCAATTCTGCCTTGGAATTTACGAGGATTTTTGCGTTTTTGGCGTTTTGTTCTACTTTAATCGACACTATGGGATTGATTGGCAAGCTCTCCAACCAAACTGCCTGCCAAATACCGCTTACCGGTGTATACCACATTCCCCCTCTTTTTCTTTTCTGTTTTCCGTACGGATATTTTTTTGATAGAGTGTCAGAAGCGATAACCGTAAGCTCGTTTGTTTCACTTGAAAGAAAATCTGTTATGTCAAACGAGAAAGGAATATATCCACCTTCGTTTTCCCCGATAAGTTTGCCGTTAAGATAGACTCGGCATACTTGGTCTATTGCTCCGAAGTGCAAAATAACTCTTTCGTTTACAAAGCCTTTCGGTAATTCAAAATTTTTACGGTAGCAAAGAAATGAGTTCGCCTCAACCCTTCTTTCAATCCCAGAAAGAGCGCTTTCCACTGGAAATGGGACTAGTATTTTTTCAGAGTAAACCGAAGGAATTTCATTTTTTTTCGATACCTCAAAGTTCCACTCGCCGCACAGAGAAAAATATGAATCTCTTACCATCATTGGGCGAGGATAGGTATCCCAAGGACATTCTTTATTCATTTCCTCAGAATATGCGGTCTTAAGGGTAGGATATATTTTGTTTTTCATTTGTGTCATACCCCTGTACCTGTAGGTATTAAGTGAAGTATTATATTTATCGCGGCAAGCACAATAAACGCTATAGCGCCGACGTTCCCGAGAATTACCGATGCTCTTCTTTCGCGGGGAATAAGAACCTCGCATCTGTCAGAAACAAAAATTCTTCTTCTGTTTCTTATAAAGATGACAATTCCGGCAATTACAAACGTATATACTATAAGCGAATAACCGCCGACGATAAGTGAAAGGCGAGAGAATTCCTCACCGTAAAGCGCATAGAACTCCGCGGTATTCTCTTCCGCTGTTTCGAGGAAGATATTGTAAAGCTCCATGAAACGGTCGGTATTTTCAAGGACCGGGAGGGGAACGATAGAGCCGAAGAAGTTTAAAGTCATGTGCATCAATATCGGATATATAATATTCGAGGTTCTTGAATAAATATATGCAAGCACAAGTCCCAGTAACGTCGCATAGAAGAACTGATAAAGATTACCGTGGAAAAGACCGAAGGCAACTGCCGAAACGACTATTGCTATTCTGTCTCCGTAAATTCCGAGCTTATCCATAAGAAGCTTTCTGAATATCAGCTCCTCAACAATAGGACCTATAATGACTGCTACGAGAATTATTACCCACACGGGTGAATTAAGAATAAGCTCCTCGGTCGTATCGGTTATATCACCCGGAACAAAAAGGTCGATTACGGAATTAAGTGTTTCGCCGATGATATTTCCAACCATCATAAAGGCCTCCGCTACGCAGAAAAGCTTAAGGAATTCACCGAATTTCATTTTCGATTTAACTCTTACTGTGCTTCGCATACCGCGTACTATCATATAGAGAAGGGGAAAGGCTATCATGTACATTGCAACTACCTGAGCGCCCCACGTAAACCACATGCTATTTAAAACCGAGCCCGCATTATCGCCCATAGCTAAACGGATAGCAAACATTGCAGCATAAATAACTGCTGTCGCCACAACGAGATAAATGGTTGCGGAAAGGAAGAAGCGTGAAAATCTTGCTCTTGCCCTTTTTTCATCGTCGAGTGTGAAGTCATCCCACCTGGGGGTAGCGTAATAAGTACCTCCGCTGCTTGCGGAAGAACCGTTATCAAAATCGTTTATATTCATATAAACCTCCGTTTGCCGCCCTCAGGCGGCATTTTGTGTAAATTTATTCAAAGCATTTTACGAATATTTGCAAAAAAACGCGCAGAAATTAATGGTGTTCTTTTATTGTACCATGATGACGTTACAAAAACAACGTTTTTTTATGAACATTTTGATATTTATGAAAAAACACTAAAATATTTTAATAATTTTGGTTAAAAATTATGCCTTGATAATTCGGTGTTTCTATTGCAAAACCGTTCGGATTATGATAAAATTATTGTGTATTTATTTTTAGAGGTAAGGGTATGTTTAAACTGGGATTCGATAACGATAAATATTTGAAGCTTCAGTCCGAAAAAATACGCGAAAGAATAAATCTCTTCGGCGGTAAGCTTTATCTTGAATTCGGCGGTAAGCTTTTTGATGATTTTCATGCGTCTCGAGTTCTTCCCGGATTTGAGCCGGACAGTAAGATACGTATGCTTATTGGGCTCAAGGATGAGGCTGAGATTATAATTTCAATAAACACAGCCGATATAGAAAAAAACAAGGTAAGAGGTGACCTTGGTATAACTTACGACCTAGACGTTTTGCGCCTTATCGACGCTTTCCGCGGTTACGGTCTTTATGTTGGCTCTGTCGTAATGACCAGATATAAGGATAATCCGATAGCAGAAGCTTTCAAAAATAAGCTTGAATCTCTGGGTATTAAGGTTTATAAGCATTACGGTATAGACGGATATCCTTATAATATTCCTCTTATCGCATCTGATGACGGATTTGGTAAAAACGAGTATGCCGAAACATCTCGCTCGTTGGTTGTGGTTACAGCGCCCGGCCCGGGATCCGGAAAAATGGCGACCTGCCTTTCGCAAATATACCATGAAAACAAGAAGGGAATTAAGTCGGGATATGCAAAATTCGAGACGTTCCCTATATGGAATCTTCCTCTCTCCCACCCTGTAAACCTCGCATATGAGGCTGCCACCGCAGACCTTGCAGACGTTAATATGATAGACCCCTTCCACCTTGAAGCATACGGTGTTACAACGGTTAATTATAACCGAGACGTCGAGGTCTTTCCTGTCGTTCGTTCTATGCTTACGGGTATTTTGGGTGAGTGTCCATATCAGTCACCGACTGATATGGGAGTTAATATGGCGGGCTTTGCGATATATGACGATGACGCAGTGTGCGCTGCGGCAAAGCAGGAGATAATCAGACGTTACTATAATGCGCTTTGCGACCTTCGCAAGGGAGGAGGAAGCGAGGTTGAGCTTCATAAAATTGAGCTTCTTATGCGCCAGCTTTCCATTGACGTTGACGAGGATAGAAAATGTGTCGTTGCTGCTCTTGAACGCGCGGAGCAAACGGAAGGACCGGCAGTTGCTATCGAGCTTGAAGGCGGAATGCTTGTAACAGGTAAAACCACGCCCCTTCTCGGAGCTTCGGCTGCAGCTCTTCTGAATGCTCTTAAGGCGCTCGCTATGATTCCAAAAGAAAAGGATATAATATCTGAACACATACTGAAGCCTATTCAAAAGCTTAAGGTTGAAACTCTCGGCAATCATAATCCAAGATTGCATACCGACGAGGTGCTTATAGCTCTTGCCGTTTCCGCGTCGTATGATAAGGATGCTAAGCTTGCTATGGATGCATTGCCTATGCTTCGCAATGCCGAGGTTCATTCGACGGTGATTTTGTCGCAAGTTGACGTAGGAACATTCCGTAAGCTTGGAATGAATCTTTCATCCGAACCTAAATATCAAACAAAAAAGCTTTATCATCACTAAGGGTGATTTTATGAGAAAAATAACGGTAGCTGTATGCCTTGACGATAATCTCGGAATGATGTTTTTCGGGAAACGCCAGAGTCGTGACAGAGTGCTTATAGCTGAATTTATAAAAAGCTCAGAAAGTAGTAAAATCTATATAAACGAATTTTCAAAAGCACTCTTTTCGGACGCGGATAACATTATTGTTTGCGAAAATCCGCTTTCTGAGTGCACCGATGGCGGAATTGCTTTTGTTGAAAACCTTCTTATCAAACCGTACACAGATGATATAAACAAGTTTATAATTTACAGATGGAACAGAGCGTATCCTTCTGATTTCAGGTTTGATGTCGATTTAAATGAATGCGGATTTCTTCTTGATTCTGTTTTTGAATTTGAAGGAAGCTCGCACGAAAAAATAACGAAAGAAGTGCATAAAAAATGAAAATAAATTTTATTAAAATTTGTCTTCTGATGGTGTTAATGCTTTCGATCTGTTTCAGTGTTTGTGCCTGTGACATTTCGGGATTCGTTGACGCTGGCGAAGGCGGCTCTTCATCTCAGGGCGGAGGCGGCACCGAGAATGAAGGTATGGGGAACACTGATGTTGGCGGAACAGGTGCGGTATCGTCATTTGATTTAGCGCAAGTACCTGCATACAGTGATAAACCGTATTATATCATCAACAATAATAAACCGTTTTTTGAAGAAAGCGAGCTTGTTACAGCTTCATATGAGATGTACAAAAATCTTGATTCTCTAGGAAGATGTACGCTTGCTGTTGCTTGTATAGGTAGAGATCTTATGCCTACTGAAGATCGCGGATCTATAAGCTCTGTAAAGCCCAGCGGTTGGGTGCAGGCTCAGTATGATACGATCAGCGGAAAGGACTTGTATAACCGTTGTCACCTTATCGGTTGGCAGCTTACAGCAGAGGACGCTAACAAAGAGAATCTTATAACCGGAACAAGGTATATGAACGTAGAAGGCATGCTTCCTTTTGAAAATATGGTTGCCGACTATTTAAAGGAATATAACGATAATCACGTAATGTACCGTGTTACTCCGATATTTGACGGAAATGACCTTGTTGCAAAAGGTGTACTGATTGAAGCGTATTCGGTTGAGGATAACGGAGAGGGTATATGCTTTAACGTTTTTGTTTATAACGTTCAGCCGGGTATAGTTATCAATTACGCCACGGGCGAATCCTACCTTGAAGGCGAAGAAAATAATAGCGGAAGCTCAGAAACCCCGGATAACGGCTCGGATAATAATTCATCAGAAAATACGGGAAGCACAGAGGACTCCTCAGGAGCAACATACATAATTAACGTAAGCACAAAAAAATATCATAAGATAAGTCATTATGAGGGTAAGCTTACCTCAAATATGCAATACACGACGCTTACAGCAGAAGAGCTTGAAGCGCAAGGCTATTCTGCGTGCGGAACGTGTAAGCCAAACAAATAAAAACAGCCCCAAGGGGTAGGAAAAGTTAATCCTATACCTATGGGGCTGCTTTTGATTAAACGGTGCAAAATATTTGTTCAAATTTTTAAAAAACTTTCAAAAACCTATTGACAAACAAAAAAACATATGATATAATTGTTAACGTTCTGCGGGAGTGGCGGAACTGGCAGACGCGCACGTTTGAGGGGCGTGTGGTTTTACCGTACGGGTTCAATTCCCGTCTCCCGCACCAA
>JAZRHO010000011.1:0-15348 GCA_045644805.1 Eubacteriales bacterium
ACATGGCTACGATCCGACTTAATCCAGCGATAGTAGATATTTGACGAATTTTTCAGCGAAATCAATAAGGAGCGAAATTACTTCACCGTGTCTATATGAGGTTTGTCTTGCGGCACGGTTTATACAATACACCCAATCAACTTCTATGAAATTAATGTTTTTTCCAAAGTTAATAGGAAGCCCATTACAATTATACATTTCAATGCACGTATCAATAACCTTTTCTGGGTAACGGAGTGGCATTTTTGCATATTCGTGGTTGAAAAGATAATGGAATCCTCCTGCCATATATGCAAACGTAGCGTCCGGACTATCTATGCCATTAGGATGAGATACGTTTGCAACGGGAGCCTTATTTGCGACACCTTTTTTCCAAAATCCTGTTTTTTCATCAGTATTATTCCAGAACCAATCAAAATATGCCTTCTGGAAACTTTCTGTTATTTCATCCGAATTTACCAATGCAGCATAAATACCTGCACCTTTATGCGATTGGGGCCAAGGATCATTCCAATTAACTTCTTCTTCAAGAAATTTATGTAATGCATCAGCTGTCATATAAGGATGAAGATTTTTTAAAGGATAAAGCGGTTTTACATCAAATAACTGTAATGCCGCTGTGCAATGTGCTGTAGTATGAATTGTATGATGCGTAGCTTCAACGAACATACCAGTATCTTTGTTTTGAAGAGATTGAAGGGCTGAAATTCTTGCATTCCTTGTTTCTTCGTCACAATAAAAATCATTTATTGTGTAAAGTATATTCATAGCATCAGAGCAACCGTATTCATTTATGCCAAGCTCGCGCTGTCCCTTAGTATTCTGCCAAAGCCAACGGCAATAAGAGCCTTTTCTGCCAGGAAGCTCATGGCTTTCCACTGTTTCTTTCATTGCCTTAATTATAGGCCGTATATCTAAATTTTTCATGTTTTTTCGCTTTCTGTTGCATTTACCTACGGTCGCTTTTGTCGTTTGCCGAAAAAATATGCTGTGAGAAAAATACTCAAAATCCATGCGGATATTAAAGATCAAAAGCAATGCAACCGAATATATAAAGAATATTTCTCCGCTAAAGGTATTTTAAAATAATTTCTCTAAAAAGTCAACCCAAATGAATAAAAATAGAGCAAAAATATGCACAAAAATATTGACATAAATAAGGCAATTGTGCTATAATGACATCAAGTCAAGCATCAGCTTGCTAGGGCTTGACTTGATGTCATTTCAAGAAGCGTTCATAACGCTATGCGTTATGCGCAAAGTAAAGCTTTGCGTAGGGTGAAACCCGCGACGCGGATTATAATGACAAAAAGCTTGTTAAGAGCTTTAGCATTTCGATTGGCGTAGATTGGGCTTATTTTCTGTGAAGTCAAAATCGCAATCAGATAAGGAGTTTTTCATGCTTAAAATAGAGAATTTTTCTAAAAATTACGGTGAAAAGTGTGCAGTAGATAACCTTACATTACACATTAATTCCGGTGAAATATACGGTTTTATAGGTCATAACGGTGCAGGCAAAACGACTACGCTCAAAGCCGTGGTGGGACTGATAGATTTTGATAACGGTGAAATTTATATTGACGGAGTCTCTATAAAAAAAGAACCTATGGAATGCAAGAGATTGATAGCATATATTCCTGACAATCCCGATCTTTACGATTTCCTCACGGGTATCAAGTATTTAAATTTTGTTGCGGATGTGTACGGTGTTGGCGAAGAGAGAAATGAAAAAATCAAAAATCTTGCAGATTCATTCGGATTGACTGCCGATCTCGCTCAGCCTATAAGTGCGTATTCGCACGGAATGAAACAAAAGCTTGCGATTATTTCCGCATATATACACAACCCAAAGCTTATAATAATGGATGAGCCATTTGTAGGGCTTGATCCCAAGGCATCTCATACATTAAAGGAAATGATGCGTGAACACTGTGAAAACGGTGGCGCAATATTCTTCTCAACCCACGTTCTTGACGTTGCCGAAAAGCTTTGCGATAAGATTGCTATAATCAAGAACGGAAAGCTTGTTGTAAGCGGAAGCATGGAAGAAGTAAAGGGCGATGACTCTCTTGAGGACGTCTTTCTTGAATTGGAGGACGAAAAATGATAAAAAGGCTTCTTGCCATAAGACTTCGCGGAACCTTTATGGCTGCGATGTCGGGGAAGGATAAAAATGGGAATCCAAAGGCGGTCTCCAAAGGGAAGATTTTACTGTTTTCGCTGATTTATACCGTTCTTGGATTATGCGTGTTGTATCTGTCGTTTTTCTTTTCTGTAAGTATCGCAGGTGTTTTGGTTGCAGGGGGGGCAGAGGCTGTTTATTACGGCATTTTCATGATAATTTCATTTTCGGTTGTATTTCTTTTGAGTATATTTGAAACAAAAGCCGAGCTTTTTGATTGTAAGGATAATGAGCTTTTGCTTTCAATGCCGATAAAACCGAGAGATATACTTATCAGCCGTATTTTCACTGTATTGGTATATAACTACATCATAGAAGCCCTTCTTATGATTCCTGTAATAATTTCTTCTTTGATTTTTGGGGGAAGTATCGTAGGTGCTGTAGGGGCGGTCTTCGTATTTTTAACGCTTCCGCTTCTTGCCACCGCGCTTTCGGCAGGTGTTGGATACCTTGTTCATCTTGGTTCTATCAAGTTTGAAAGATATAAAAACATTGCAATTATTGCTATATCGTTAGCGTTTTTAGCTGCGTATTTCATCGGATATAATCTGTTGATCAATAATCTTGAGTCTATTTTATCGAATCTTGAATCAAGCTATGAGGAAGCTAATGGAGGAATTTCCGTAATTGCAGTCATAGGCTCTGTCACAAGCTTTTCTCCAATATCATTTATAACTTACGTAATTATTTGCGCTTTGGTTTCATATTTTGCATTGTATATAATTACAAAAAACTACATGAAATTATTAACTGCATCAAAGAGCGCAAAAAAGGTTGAATATGTCGAAAAAAAGCTTGTTAAAAAAAGCGTTTTCACGGCACTTGTAAAAAAAGAATTTTCAAGATTTACTTCATCGCCGACTTATATGCTAAATGGCGGTCTCGGACTTGTTTTTGAGCTTGTAGTTGCAGTCCTTATAGCATTAAAGGGAGCGAGCATTCTACAGATTGATCCCGCGATTCTTGCTGAATTGGGACTCACCTCCGAGGCGCTTGCTGAAGCTATCGGTCTTTTGTTTATCGCTGTACTGATGTTTTGCGAATCGATGAACTTAATATCGTCATCAGCGCTTTCTCTTGAGGGTAAAAGCCTTTGGATTATTAAAAGTATGCCTGTTAAGCCTTCGGTTATACTTATGGCAAAATCCATGCCTAACGCAGTGCTCAACTTTGTTGTGTCGGCAGTTTCCGGATTCGTTATAGCGATATCTCTGGGTTCGCCTGTTACATACTATCCTATATATGTCTTTGTGCCGGCTATAGGCGGTATAATGTTTGCTTTTGCCGGTATCATAATAAATGTTCTGATACCAAAATTTGAATTTGTAAATGAAGCTCAGGTAGTAAAGCAATCGGCAGCAACTTTGGTATCCATGTTGGTCAATTTCCTTTTATCCTCCATTGTTATGGCTGCGGCAACTATCACTTTGGCGGTTGGATTCGGGCTTCTCATATCATATATGACGCTTTTGGTACTCATGCTTTTGACTTTGGCGATGTATCTTTTGATATCAGGACCAATTGCAAAAAAATATTCAACTCTTTAATTTTATCCGATAAAAATTATGAAAGTCGGTTGAGTGAATGAAAAACAAAACAAAAACTCGAAAATGTATACCATTGTTTGCAATACCATGCTTTTTGATAGTAATTATATCCTTATCGGTCTATTTTGTAGGAACGAACAATTCGGAATTTGCTGAATGGATAACTCAAAACATAGGTCATCCTGTTCGGTTGCTTTTAGCAAAAATTACAGATGTTGTTCCGTTTTCGATTGCTGAAGCTCTATTAGTTTTATCTCCGGTTGTGCTGGTGTTAATTATCGTTATTGCAGCAAAGCGCAACGGTTTTCGCGAAAAGGTCAGATTTTTTGTGTCGATTCTCGCATGTGTTTCAATTTTATTGTCCATGTATGTATATACTCTCGGTATAGGATACTACAGGACTTTCGTATCAGATAGAATGGCACTTGAATCGCTAAAAGCAGATGAGGCAAATTTATACAGCACAGCTTTGATTTTGCAAGAGGAATGCGAACGTCTTATTGATGAAATTGAATTCGGTGAGACTGGATCATCGGTTGCATCTATAGATTTTGATGAAATGTGCGATGAGGTATGCTTAGGTTATGAAAGGCTGGCGGCAGATTATCCGTCGTTGGAGATTGAGACCTTCAATTCTGACGCGAAGCAAGTTCTTCTCAGTAAAGGCTTGACGTATCTTGATATACTTGGCATATACACATTCTTCACAGGCGAAGCGAACGTAAATGTTCATTACCCCGATTATACAACACCGACCGCTATTGCTCATGAATTTGCGCATCAGCGTGGAGTTTCAAGAGAAAATGAGGCGAATTTTATAGCCTTTCTTGTTTGTATCCGTGCTGATGATCCGTATGTAAGATACAGCGGATATATTAATATGTTTGAATATGTAGCTTCTGCTCTCGGTAGAACTAACAAAGAATTGCTTTTATCTGTTTATGATAATATGGATTACCGTATGTACGGTGAGCTGAAAGCTTTCTCCGATTTTTATTACGCTAATAACAGTGAGATCCTCGGCAATATATCTAACTTTTTCAACGACAATTATTTGAAATCTCAGGGAACCGAGGGAACAGTAAGTTACGGTTTAGTTGTTCAGCTTTGTGTAGCTTATTATTGTAACGAATAAAAATGATATCGAATAAAATATAGTATCCTTATTCGGAGCTATATTTTATGAAAGAAATTACAATACACGGCGGGTATCCGCTATGTGGCGAAATAGAGCTTAGCGGCTCAAAAAACGCTGCGCTTCCGATTATTTTTGCGACGCTTGTAATGAACGGAGTTTCAGTTATTTCAAGAGTTCCAGATATCAGCGATGTTAAAGTTGCGATAGAAATAATAGAGAAATTAGGCGCTTCGGTAGAAAGAGCGGCGGACACTCTCAAAATAAATACAAGAGAGCTTCACTATCGGAAAATACCAAGCGAACTCACGTCAAAAATACGTGCTTCATCATATCTTATCGGTGCGTGTCTTGCAAGATTCGGAATATTTCATCTAACCGATTTTGGTGGGTGCAATTTTTGCAATCGTCCCATAGATATGCATCTTTTTGCAGCGGGTTGCTTAGGGGCTGATATTGAGGAAGACTGCGTTTGCGCAAAATCTCTAGTCGGTGCGCACATAAACTTTGAAAAGCCATCTGTCGGTGCGACCATTAATGCTCTGATTATGGCATCTTCGGCAAAGGGGCAGACCGTACTAAAGAATTTTGCAAGAGAGCCGCATGTAAAAAATTTGATAAGCTTTCTTCGTTCCGCAGGAACGGAAATTGAAGACGACGGTCAATGCTTGATTGTAACGCCAAACCCGCTCAGCGGAGGGAAAATAGAAATTATACCTGATATGATAGAAGCGGGAACCTTTCTTCTTATGGCTCCTATGACAGGCGGAAGAATAACCGTTAAGGAAGCCGATAAGCTCGAGCTGGATAGCTTTTTGTCAGTTCTTTCCGATTCGGGTGTAACTGTATCAAGATTTAACACTGAAATTAGCGTTTACGGTGCGCCGACCAAACCGTTTTCGGTGACAACTGCGCCCCATCCCGGATATCCAACAGATCTGCAGCCGCAAATTGCGCCATTGATGGCAAAATATTTTGGGGGGCATATTTACGAAAGGGTATGGCAAAACAGATTTTCTTACCTTGAACCTTTAAGCAAATTCGGAATAAAAAGCCAATCGGAAGCTTCAAATACTTATATATATCCGTCATCAATTACAAATGCCGAAAGCTATTCGTCGGACTTGCGAGGAGGAGCCGCCGCGGTACTCTGCGCTTTGTCTGCAAAAGGGGAGAGCAAAATAAAAAGCGCCGAGATAATTTTCCGCGGCTACTCAGATTTTTTAAAGAAGCTAAGGGATCTTGGCGCAAAGGTAGATTTTCAAAATAAAGGAGATACATAAAATGAAAAGAATTATGACAATTCAGGACATTTCCTGTGTAGGTAAATGTTCTTTGACAGTTGCGCTGCCGATTATAAGCGCAGCGGGGGTTGAGTGCGGAGTGTTACCAACGGCAGTGCTTTCGACTCATACGATGTTCTCTAAATATACGTTTAAAGACCTCACCGATGAGATAACTCCGATTTCAGACGCTCTTATAGGACATAACATAGATTTTGATGCGATTTATACGGGATATCTTGGTTCATTCAGACAGTTAGAGCTCGTAGATAAATTCTTTACGGATTTCAAAAAAGACGGAACGGTTATTCTGATAGACCCCGTAATGGCAGATAACGGCAAGCTTTACACAGGCTTTACTGAGGAATTCGTGAAATCTATGGCAAAGCTTTGTTCAAGGGCTGACCTTATTATTCCAAATCTCACTGAAGCATCTTTCATGCTGGGGATAGATTATAATCCGAATTATACAGAGACAGACATCAAGGATATTTTGAAAAAGCTTACAAGTCTTGGAGCGAAAAGAGCAGCACTTACGGGAATCGGTTTTAATGATGCTGAAATCGGTGTTTATTTCTATGATGGAATTAAGGACACTTACTATTATTACAGCAATGAGCGTCTTCCCGTAAGTTATCATGGAACAGGCGATATTTATGCCTCCGCAACGCTTGGCGCACTTATGCGCGGTATGTCGTATGAAGACGCCCTTTCTCTTGCTGTTGATTTTACTCTGGAATGTATGAAATATACGATAGCTGATGAAAATCGCCGCTTCTACGGAGTGAATTTTGAAGAAGCACTTCCATTTTATATTTCAAGAATTCCAAAGCTTCTTTAAATATTTGTTCTTCTTTTATGCATCTTCGTTTTTTTGTGTTTTCCAAGAACCGTGAAGAAAAGTGAAATAAGAATAAAACACAGCGCGTTCATCAATGAAGCCAATGTTATTTTTCCGTTTGAAACGAGTGATATAATCAATAAAACGGCAATTGAAAGAAGGGAAGAGACTATCGACAGGAACGGTCCGCTTTCTTTCCCCAGCTTTGTGATAATAAAAGATCCTATTCCTCCGGATAAGAGCAGTGATACAATTGAAAGTATCTGTGTGTTTGCGGTAGGATCTTTACTGTTGTAGCAGATAATTGTAAAAATGAAAGCAAATACTAAAAATAAAATCGGCTGGATAAGGGCGCATAATATAAATTTTTTCGCCTTTGATCCCTCGCCGATTTTTATTTTCCTGTTTTTCATAATAAAAAACCTCCGATATGCGTTTTAATAAAACATATTCGGAGGCTTTTGATTTTATTCGTTCAGAATCAGTTGTTGTTTTCCGCACTTTCAGCAGGGGTATCCTCTGCCTTTGTATCTTCTGCCTTTGCATTTTCCTGATTCTCTGCGATAACAGCAGCCGCAATATCAGCAGCTTTTACGTCAACGCTTCTTATTGCACCTTTAAGGAAACGAATTTTTGTCTTATCTTTGGTTGTTTCGAGAACAAACGTATCTCCCTTAATGGAAACTATCTTTCCGATTATTCCGCCGATAGTCGTAACCTCATCGCCTACTGCCAGTGCGTCGCGCATTTCACGATCCTTCTGCTCCTGCTTTTTTTGAGGACGGATCATGAAGAGCCAGAAGACAAGGATAAGCACGCCTATCATAACTACGGTTGTTATCCAGTTTGAACCGCTCTGTTCCTCAAGTAAAAATGAGAAATTAGACATTTGATTTTCACCTTTCGTAAACTTTTTTAAAAAACCGTTTCTATTATACACTATAAATTTGAAAAATTCAAGAACAATCTAAGGATTTTTCGTTAATGAAAAAGCTATTACTTTCTCTTTTTGCTCTTCTCTGCTTCTGAAACGATAGTTTTTATGACCTTGGACGGTGAAGCCCACCAGTCGCGGCTCCAAACTCTGATTATTGTCCATCCTCTTGATTCAAGGAATCTAGGCCTGCATACGTCTCGCTCAATACATGATTCCGAGGCTGCAAATGCGTCTCTGTCGAGTTCAACTCCGACAAGATATCTGTCTTGTGCATCATCGTAAACTGCAAGAGAAATACGGCTGTTGCTGTTTCCGAGATTGACGTCAACCTTGTAACCAAGCTTTTCAAGTCTGGCTTTGATTTGATTTTCAACAGATATAAGATTCTTATACGTTGAGGTAGGCTGCTCGGCTGAGTCTATATCGGTGAGGATGGCACCAGTTTCTTCGGTATCTCCCTTAGATACAGCCCTTACATACATCAGATATTTTCTGAGAAGCTTAGGTCCGAGGTTTTTCGTCGTATCTACTTTAAGCTCTTCGGGCTCAATACTTGTAACGACGATAATTTTATTTTTAGCACGTGTTATTGCAACGTTGAGTCGGTTTTCTCCACCTTCGGCTGAAAGTGAGCCAAAGTTGGTATAAATTCTTCCAAGCTCATTTTCGGCATATCCGATAGAGAATATTATTATGTCTCTTTCATCACCCTGTACGTTTTCCAGATTCTTGATGAAGATACTTGTGTCCTCACCGTTTTCAACTCTGATTTTTTCTTTCAGCATATGTGAACGGAATGCCGGATCTTTAGAGCATTCTTTGTCTATCATATCTGCAATGCAGGATTGCTGATCAGCGTTAAACGTTATAATTCCTATACTTTCGTTGTTAGTTCTTGTTGCAAATGCATTCTTTAGTATTTCAACAATCTTTTTTGCTTCCGCAACGTTTTTCCTGTCTATCCATTTTCCGTTTACCTTATAACGCTCTATAGGACGGGATTTTGAATTTTTGGAAATATTCGGAGCAATTTGAAGCGAGGTATCATAGAACGCATGGTTAGAGAAATCAATAAGCTCCTGGTTCTTACTGCGGTAATGATATGTAAGATTTGCACTGCTATACCGCGCAACCGCGAGGTCGAGCAAGCTCTCAACCTCGAGCGCTGCCTGAACAGAGTAATCTTCCTGGTTTTCGGGATCTCCGCCAAGATATCTCTTCATAAACGTTGTCGACGGACGAAGCTGCTTTGCGTCTCCGGCAACTACGATGTTTTTGCCTCGGTATATAGCGGGAATTGTGCTTTCGATGAAGACCTGAGACGCTTCGTCGAAGATAACGAGATCAAAAAGATTTTTTGTTAACGGAAGAAGATTTGATACGTTTTCAGGGGAGAGAAGCCAGCAGGGGAAGAGGGTGAGAATAAACTCGCCGTAAACCTCCATTGTCTTTCTGATAGGCCAGTATTTTTGTTTCTTTGAAATCTGATAAAGATAATCCTTATTGTTTGGAGCATCTTCATAAAGAGCATCATAGTCTCTGCTTGATTTTCCTTCGCAAAGCTTTGCTGAGACATCAAGCTGAGCATTTTTATAACGGGTTATTCTGGAAGTGATGTTTTGGAAATCGACGATTTTTGAAAGCTCTTCTTTACATTCATCTTCATGATGAGCGGCTTCATGATATATGCGTATCTCAAGAAGCTTTGAAATTATCTCAACATAATTCTGATAATTTTTGCTTATGCTGTACGCAAAATTGAGTATTGCAAGCTTGTTTTTGTCAAGACTTTCAAGAAGCTTGCTGACGTCGCACAAGTCAATGTAATTATCAAGCGCATCGCAAACATGCTTAATATACGATGTGTTTCCTCGAAGAATATTATCAATGACTGCAAGATATCCTTCGGGAGTAAGGACCTTATGCAAGAAGTCATACTCTTTAGAATAAGCGTCTATCATAGCACGCGTTTCTATAAGCTTTGCCTTTATATCTTCTGATTTTGCCGAAGAAAATTTCTTCTCAAGCCTTACGATACTGTCAAGATTCTTTTCGTTTTCAAGCTCGTAGTAATAAGCTAGTACGTGGCGGTAATATGGGAATTTTGCTGTATTGAAAAGACCCTTTCTCGACTTTTGTATTTCAACGAGAGCGCCCTTTACTTCGCAAAGGGTATTGGTGTCAACATCGGGACGCATATGGTCGATAATAGGATTTTTGTCCTTTTCCTGAAGATAGTTATAGTAAAGATCTTCAAGATTTTTCGACTTGATATCCATGAGCGCTTCATTAAGCTCATTATAGTTCATTGACATAATATCGTTATGCTCAATGAGCTTTGTGTAGATTCCGTAGTCTACGGAATTCTTCTGAAGCATGGTCGAAGAGCTGTACATCTCCGAAAGAGAAAGTCCAAACGGACGCTTATTGTTGAGAACGTTGTAAATGGCATCAAGCTTTTCGGTCTCGGTGTTAATCTTTTCTTGAAGCTCGTTATACGAAGCCTCAAGCTTTCCGACGTCGACAAGAGCAGCAATCATATCTCTCTGATGCGCTGCCAGACACTTATCGTAAAAGTTCTTCTTTTCCTTGGTTTCGTCGGTAATATACATAGCCTTCTCGTTGAGATTTCCGAGACGGTTATAAACTACGTCTAGCGCTGCTTTTTTCTGAGAAATAACAAGAACTCTCTTTTTCTTGCTGATAGCATCGGTAATAACGTTAACTATAGTTTGCGATTTACCTGTGCCGGGAGGGCCGTATATGACCATATTACCGCATTCGTCAACGCGGCGAACTACCTCGGACTGCGCATAGTCAAGCATCTTTACTGTATAATTGTTTGACGAGCGTTTTACCTGCTTTTTTTTCTTTGCTCTCGGCTTCTTGCCTATGCGGAGAAGCTCGCAAATCGCTTCGTTTGAAAGATGCTTTTTTTCAAGCGCGCTGTAATCGTTGAATATCGAATTTGAAAGTGAATATCTTGTAAGGACGGCGGCATAACGAAGAGAAAGCGATGGCTTTCCGTCGGGTTCTTTAAATCTGCCATAATTATAAATATTCTTTGATTCATATTCGCTTCCGTCAAATTTGATGTGGAAGGACTCAAGATACTTTATAATGGAGCTTATAGTAGGATACTGTGCCAGATCATCAAACTCAGTATCCATCATATCAATGTTAAGCTTTTTCGATTGAGCATAAGCGAATATAAGAGCTCTGTTGATCTGAATCTTTTCACTCTCGTTTATAGAAAGGTCGACCGTATTCTCATCGGTAATGTCGATTTTAACAGGGAAGAGCAGAAGCGGAGCTTTAATTGTAGTTTTAGTAGATCCTTGGTTTATAGTTCCGAAAACGAAGGGATATCCTATGTACAGCTCGGATCGTCCTGTTTCTTTTTCTATTTCCTCAACGTCGCGCTTTATATCCTTGATTCTGGATATTTCGGCTTCTATGGCTTTGTTGCTTTCTTCGCGCTTTATTCTGTCATTGCGCTGTGAAGCTTTAACAAGCTCATCGCCTGTAAGACTTGATGTATCGAGTTTTCTTTTGTCAAGTTTGCTTTGTATATCAAGGTTTTCAAGAATCTGTTTTCTTTCCTTGGTTCCGATAAGGGTGAGCGGGAATCTTCTTGTTGTCCAAAGAAATTCTATAAATTCGGCAACCTTGTCACCGCGTCCCTCGAGGATACGACCAATGTCATAAGCACCTTTTCTACCGATGCTCTTGAGATAGAGGCATTTGTTATTTCCGCCGATTTCGATCAAACGCTCTTTGTAATAGGTATAGATACCTTTTCTCATCGTTCTCCTCCATAATTAATGAAATAATATATTACATCCCATTATATCACATAACATAGTGAAAAGTCAACGGCAAAAAGTCAAAAAATTCAATTTAATTCTACACGGTATGCCACTAAACGAGCAAAATGTTTTATCATTGAAAAAGATTGTACAAAAGATACAAAATTACCGAACAATTTTTGCCATATTGACGAGTTGATTTTTTAAAAGATAGATGTTATAATATATTTAAGTTAAAATATAAGTAGTCCCCAAAAGGAGATAATTATGAAAAAAACCAGCAAAATTTCGGTAGTGCTTATCGCTCTTACGCTTTTGATTTCAAGCTTTGCCGTTTTCGCATCAGCGGATGATTCCGTAGCCGATGCATACGATTATAAGTCTGTCCTTGAATATTACGAAGCGGGATATTATCTGAATGCTACGTTTAATGATGCGGCAACGCTTGACGATGCATTCGCAGATTCGTCTGAGGACTTTGGAGTCAGCGGTAAGGTCTCTTATGTAAATAATTCTGACGGCACTGCTACTATGCAGTCGCTTAGTCCGCTTTATCTTGATATAGCAACGAAATCTTCTGTTTCTTTCGGTATAAATACTAAACTGAAGCTTGACTCCTCTACGATGTCTTCTATTGCTCTTCGTCTTCATTCGGTTAAGCGTTCCGATTCTACCGACGAGGTTATCAAAGTTTTTGAAATTACACCTTCAGCGGTAATCGTTTATAAAGAAACGGTTGATTCAGTTCCTTCGTATGATTCTATTGAATATGCTGTTGAAGACGGTGTTTTTGCGATAGAATTCTTCTTCGATAAGACTGAAGCATCTGAGGTTATTACGCTTACCATCACCCCTGCTTCCGAAGGAGCAGAAGCGAAGAGTATTACGCTCGATGTAGACGGTTTCGGCTTCAAAGCCATTGATCTTAGCACAGTTTCTGTGACGATGGACTATTGTGAAATATACAAAGGATCCTTTGTTCGTAAGTTAAGCGGTTCGCAGGCTGATATCGCAAAACATTTGAATAAGCTTGTTAGTCTTTACAATGCAAATCCTGCGGGAGAGCATGCATTCAAATATCTTGAAGTAGCCGCTAAGGTGTTCGTTGAATACGGTTTCAACGATGAATCGACAGTAGCAGCGGCAAAAACCGCGGTTGAGACTGTAGCGCCCGAGTATGCAAAAAGATACGTTGAGGGAGCAAGTGCGATAAAGAGCGATCTTGATTATCATGTTCGTTTAGATTATGTTAATTCTCTTGTTCCTTATGACACATTCCTTGAGTCAATGAAAAACGGCTACTCTGATGTAGATATCAAGCAAACCGCTGAAGCAATAGCGGCAGCGAATGCGCTGGTTGATACAGAATTTGCAAGCTTGGCAAAAGCGAAAGAAGATACGCTCTATACATGCGAAGAAGTATATAAAATATCGAATGTTTACGTTGCAGACTATACTTCTCTTAAGCAGGCTTACGATGCGGTAAGCGCTCATCCTATTTGCAAAACCTACTATGATGATGAGTACACTCTTGAAAAAGTTGTGGAAGCTGCAAGATATGCAGAGGCTATTGTTTCCGAGTTCAAGAAAAAAGACTCTATGGCAACCATTTTCACCACCAACGTTCCGGTTATGTGCGATACGGCAAAACCGTTTGGTGAACGTTATGCTGCGTATGTTTTAGCAAGGGACAATAAATTCACGGATACAACCTACAATGCATATCTTGAAAATACAACTATCGAAAAACTTGTCGCAGATTTTGAGACTGTTTTACCGGAGATAAGTGTAGCAGAGGATTATGCGGAAGAATTCCTTTTGAAAATACAGGAAGCTGATGTTACGGCAAGCTACGCTGTTAAGATTATTGCACTCGATGCCGCTGAGCCGTATATTGCTGATGTCGAGCGTGGATATCCCGGTGTTAAGGAAGCCATAGATAAGTATTACGCGCTTCGCCAGGATATAAATAACAGGTTTGAAACTGCCAAGAAGTACATAAATGCGGTTCTTGATGTTCAAGCAGCTACTACGATTGAAGAAAAGGTGCGTTTGATAGGTGTAGCTAAGGCTTATGCTGCTTTTGGCGCAGATGTTTCTATTGAAGTAACCGATATGTCGATAACCGTTACTCAAGCTAATATTATACTTTCAAATGAGGAATCTGCGCTTCTGCTTGTGCAGGCTCACGTGGATAGCTATATTTCTACGGTTAATTCCATTGCTACCAAGGCAGATATGCAAGCAAAACGCGCTGCAATTTCGAGAGCTCTTGCCCTTCAGGTTGGTGTTGATACTACCGCGGACGGTGTGGCTGCTGCTAACGAAACGCTTCAGGCGGCAATTGCTGCGTATAATGCAGAAGTAAAAGCAGCTAATGCTTTGAGCAGCGAATGCAATAACCTTGCGATGGAGACCGTTTCACGCACTATTCCCACTGTAACAATAGCGCAAATTGTTGCTATCGTTAAGAAATTCTTTGATTGACGTTAAAGTGAATAATCGTAAGATCACCTGCGTTTGTCATTATACGCAGGTGATCTTTGTCAAATGGAGACACATATGAAGCAAAATATTCCGCAATTCGCAGACGTATACAAAAAAATATCCGAAAGCAAAAGAAGTGATTTAAAAACTCCGCCGTCACATAAAGCTATAAGGGGGATAATCGAAGATATCCGCAATCTTTTGTTTTCTGAAAACAGTGTAAATATCGACGATATATATCTGAACTTAAAATCTCAAATTGAAGCTGCCGTAAGTTTCGTATCCGAATCAAATATTTCTTCAAGCATCGCTGCGGAAGAAATTATACGTATGCTTCCTTCATTCAGAGAAGTTCTTATGAAGGACGTACGCGCTATATATAACGGAGATCCTGCGGCTGTCTCGGAAGAGGAAGTAATTCTGTCTTATCCGGGCTTCTTTGCTATAATGGTTTATCGAATAGCTCATGAATTTTACAAAAGAAAGATACCTTTGATTTCACGTATGATGACAGAATATGCACATGAAAAAACAGGCATTGACATTCATGCCGGTGCAACAATAGGTGAGTATTTCTTTATAGACCATGGAACAGGCATTGTCATAGGCGAAACGACTACTATTGGAGATCACGTTAAACTGTATCAAGGTGTTACGTTAGGAGCAAAAAGTTTCGAGCTTGATGAAAACGGTAACCCGGCAAAAGGCGTTAAACGTCACCCCGATATAGGAAATAATGTAATAATATATGCTAACGCGACAATACTTGGCGGTAATACAAAAATAGGAGACGGAGCTATTATTGGAGCTAACGTATGGCTGACATCTTCCGTTGAGCCCGGAAAGAAAGTTTATTATAATAAAAAGGAAAATTAAAATAAACACGAACGGACCTGCTCTTTGTTGAGTATGGTCCGTTCGTGTTTCTATTGTGTCAACAAAACAACCCCCAGTTTTACTGGGGGCAGATAAACGACTTTAGTAATAAAAAAACAGCGAGCTTTATGCGAGCCAATTGAAAACAATTAAACCTCCAAGTATAATAGTAATGGTTTGGCGACCGCATTACGAAGATACAAGGAGGAATAATCGTTGAATAAAGAAAAGAATGAGATAAGAAGTACGGC
>JAZRHO010000012.1:0-1620 GCA_045644805.1 Eubacteriales bacterium
CTTGAAACGATAGGAGCTTATGCCACCGAAGAAGAGAGAAACAAGGTATTCGTAAAGGAATTTAACGGTATAAGAGTTGCATTTATCAATTACACATACGGTACCAACGCATTTGCTCACCATACTTTTTTGAAGCATCCGTACATGGTTAATCTTTCTCAGCCGGAGGAGACTTTACCGGGATCGATTCATCTTTTGAACAGCTACGAAAAAATCGCAGATGATGTTCGCAAAATTTATGAAAACGGCGAAGGGTATGAATATGTAAAGCCCTATCTTGAGCAACTGAAAAATGATATAATGGCTGCCAAGGAGGCTGCGGATTACGTCATAATGATTATGCATAACGGCGGTCAGCATATTCGCGAGGTAGATCCATACAGTATCTTTTTAGCAGAAAAGATTAAGGAATACGGTGCGGATATTATCGTAGGTCACCATCAGCATCTTATACAAAGCTGTGATACAAAGGACGACTACCTGAAAATCTTTTGCCTCGGAAACTTTATAAACGACCAGTTCATTGAGGGAGACGGGTATTATTTCGACTCTCCGCTTTACAATGCAGTATTTCATCTTTCGCTTGATAAAAAAGAGGACGGTACAATAGAGGCAAAGAAAAGCTTCAGCATTTATACAACCGTCAAAAACAGGGACGGACTTTCGTGTGTCATCGATGCATACGATGTTTACAAGAAAAAGAGCGAACCGTATCTCGGTCGAACCATTCTTCGCGCCGCAAATCTTTTTGCAGGCAGCAAACGGTATACAGAAATCAGAGAAAGATATGAATTATGATAAAAATACACAAGAATTTTACAGGCGGAAATATTTCTGTCAAATCAATCAACGGTAACGTAATCACTCTTGAAAACGAGCTTCGGGACACCGGTATCGATTGGTTTTACTTCGCGTTCTGCGTGGAAGGCGCCGAGGGGCGCGAGCTTACGTTCAATATGCAGCGCAACAGGCTTGGTTACTTCGGTCCTGCCGTCAGCCATGATTTAAAAAGCTGGCACTGGCTTGGCTCTTCAAATGAAAACAGCTTCACGTATCGTTTTGGCGAGAACGAAACTCGCGTATATTTCGCACACAATATGCTCTACCATCCCGACCGTTTCCTTGATTTTTTAAGAGAGTATGGCATCAAGTCAACCGAGCTATGCAAGAGCCGTAAAGGGCGTTCCGTTCCTTGCCTGACTTTAGGAGAGGGCGAGAAAAGCATACTCCTCACGGCCCGTCACCACGCTTGTGAGTCCACCGGCAGCTACGTTCTTGAAGGAGTGCTTCGAGAGCTTATTGATGCACCGATAAATAATACACGCATTTTAGCTGTTCCGTTCGTCGATTACGATGGAGTTATTGACGGCGATCAAGGTAAAGGACGCACACCACACGACCATAATCGCGACTATACGGAAAATCCTATCTATCCCGAGGTTGCCGAGATCATAAAATACGTCGACCTGAAAGGCTGTCACCTTGGATTCGATTTTCATTCTCCTTGGCATAAGGGCGGAGAAAACGATAACATTTTTATTGTCAGAAACAGAATAGACAAGCAGGAACGCTTTGATCGGTTTGCCGATGCCCTGCAAAGAGAGCTTTCCTGTACTGATA
>JAZRHO010000013.1:0-11131 GCA_045644805.1 Eubacteriales bacterium
ACTCTACTTCGAGGCAGGAGAAGCAAAGACAAAGACCTACATTGAACTTTATGAGTATCAAGACGGACAAGCAGGCAAGGGCAAGGGTAGCCTTAGACTCGTGACCAAAGCTCCCGCAACGTATTATACATACAATGCAGAACTCGGCACTCTCGTATATACCGCAGATGCTGATAACAGCTACTTTATCGGTACTTACAGCAATTATGACACCTTTAGCGGTAATAACGCTTCCTACATTACAGGTGATAAGGCATCAAATCTTGGCGAAACTCAGTTTGTTGCACAGTTTGTAACAGTCGCTTGCTCGCATGATTATTATGCTGATTGCGATACAGACTGTAACGAGTGCGGTGAAGTACGTGAAACTGATGTAGAACACAAATGGGATAACGCATGCGATGCAGAATGTAACAATGGATGCGGTCTTACCCGTACTGTTCCCGATCACGTAATCGGTGAGGATGGTGAGACATGCACAGAATGCGGACTTAAGGGTAAAGAAATTTCCGCTGTTAAGGTTAATGCAGAAAAGGCTAATCTTTCTGTTGAAACAGCATATGCAAGCTCAGCTCAGTTCAGAGTTAATCTTGCAGGAGTTAAATACACCGACGTAAAGATTGCTTGGTCAGCGAGCGACGCTTCGGTTGTTGTTAGCGGCAACGTTGTTACCGTAACTCTCGGCAAAGAAGCTAAGGAAGTAGTCCTTAAAGCAACTCTTACCTGCGGAGAAGGCGACACTCTTGTAACCGAAACGGTTGAATATAAGCTCGCTCTTTCCGTAGCCCCCGTTCTTGATATTATGCACGTTGTAGCTCCTGTGGTAGGCGAAAAATATAAGTTCTATCTCTACCAGGGAACGCTTAAATCCGGACTCTACCTCAACGGTGAAGAGGGTAACACATCTTATTATCTTGCAACATCCACACTTGCAACCGAAGGTGTTGACGTATACCTTGAGGCTGCAGATGTAGAGGGCGTTGAGAATGCATATAGAATGTACTTCATGGACGGCGAAACCAAGAAATACGTTAAGATTTATCTCAACGGTACTTATAAAAATGCAGGCATTTCGGAGACTAAGCCCGAAGAATACTTCGTATTCAACGAGAAGTACGGAGTTCTTACAACAGATATAGGCGGTACTGTTTACTATCTTGGCACTTATAACAACTATAACACAATCAGTGCATCGACCATTGATAAGATTGCTACCAGCTTCCCTGCATTCCTCGCAAAGGTTACTTGCACTCACGCTTGGTCAGGTGCTTGTGATACCACCTGTGACGCTTGCGGATACACTCGCGGAGATACTGTTGATCATACTTGGGATAACGCATGCGATACAGAATGTAACGTATGTAAGCTTACCCGTGAAACCGAGCACCAGAACGTATATTGCACGGATACGGCATGTAGTATTTGCGGCGTAGCAATTACTCCTTATGAGCATTCAAACGTATACTGCACAGATGAAGCATGTAAAGAATGCGGCGCGGCAATTACTCCTTACGATCATGAGTGGGATACATGCGATGATACCGACTGTAACAATTGCGGATTTACTCGCGAAGCGCTTGAGCACGCAGATGAAAACAGTGACAACAAGTGCGATACCTGCGGACTTTCCGGAGCGGAAATTTCTGCTATAAAGATCGCCAATGAAAAGGCTAATCTTTCTGTTCCCACAAGCTTTACAAGCTCTACTCAGTTTATAGTTGCTCTTACCGGCGATAAGTATGCTGACGTAACGGTTACTTGGGCGGCAAACGATCCTTGCGTTGCTATCAATGGTAAGCTTATTACCGTAACTCTCGGTGCAGAGGCTAAGGAAGTAACTCTTACTGCGACTCTCACCTGCGGTGAAGGCGAAGCTCTTTCCACCGATACAGCTACATTTACTCTTTCTCTTCCTAAGGCTGAGACTGTTGACGTTATGAAGATAGTAGCTCCCGAAGTAGGCGAAAAATATAAGTTCTACCTCTTCCAGGAAAACAAAGGTGTAGGCATGTATCTTAACGGAGGAGTAGGCAGCACGGATTATTATCTTGCATCGTCAACTCTTGCCAGCGAAGGTGTTGACGTATACCTTGAGGCTGCAGAAGCTGAAGGTACATACAGAATGTACTTCATGGACGGCGAAACCAAGAAATACGTTAAGATTTATCTCAACGGTACTTATATAAATGCAGGCATTTCGGAAGAAAAGCCCACGGAATACTTCGTATTCGACGAAGAGCACGGCGTTCTTACAACAGATATCGATGGTACTGTTTACTATCTTGGTACATACAGCAGCTTTGATACCTTCAGCGCATCTAAGATTTCTAAAATTTCTACAAGCTTCCCTGCATACCTTGTAAAGGTTACTTGCTCGCACTCATGGGCGGGCGATTGCGATACAATTTGTAACGCGTGCGGAGAAGAGCGTGAGGTAGAGGCTGAGCATGACTATGCAGACCTTTGCGATACCGATTGCGACGTATGCGGAGCAGAGCGTACAGCTCCCCACAACTACACAGATTGTGATGATACCTCTTGCAACGATTGTGATGCAACTCGCGATGCACTTTCTCACGTTGACGAGAATAACGATACTTATTGCGATACTTGCGATAAGCAGGTTGATAATACCGGTGATACTCCTAACACCGATGTTGAAACCGAAAACGTAACGGATGAAAATGAGACAACAGAGGAATAATCTTAAGTTCTTGTTTTCATTTGAAAAATAAACAAAAAGAGAGCAGCTCAAGTTTTAAAGCTTGAGCTGCTCTTTCTTAGTTCAAAATTATTTATTCACTTATTTTTGTTCTCATATATCTGCCTATCGCGCTGATGAGCTTCAATACATCGTCTGTAAGCTCCGCAGGGAAGCGTCTTGTTGCCTTGAAGGTTTCAAAGGACAATGTTCCTGTGTAGCCTATATCGCGAAGACCCTGAAGGAAGCCGTCCCAGTCGGTTGCGAGGTTTTCTCCCCAGCCGATAGTTTGCGTGTAAGGCATAAGGTGGCAATCATAAACACCGTCGTTATCGTGTATATGAAGAATGGTAAGACGGTCTTTAAGCTTTCTTATGTAGTTTCCAAGATTCTTACCTACAAGGTTTGCGTGACCTACGTCAAAGCAGAAGCCGAATATATCTTCGCCCGCAATAGCGTTGAGCTCGTCGATATAACGGCAAGCGTCTTCCGCGTCTGCGCAAGTACCGGCAACAACAGAGCCGTTAATGCAATAGAAGAGATTTTCAAGGCATATTTTAACTCCGTATTTTTTAGCAGTGGGAATGAGTCTTGTGTAAATATCCATATTTACTTCGCGAGCTCTGTCCTCATTGCGGCATACGTACGGATGAATAACCGTTGCGGGGCAACCAATGAAGGAATTTATAGCAATAGTTTTTTGAATAACTTCAAATATGTACTCATTTTCCTTGTCTTTGCCTTCGTAATAAATCGGGAATGGGGCGTGAGTTTGCGAGAAGGCAATGCCGTGCTTTTTCGCGGCAGCCTTTAATGGAGCATAGTATTCCTCAAGCTCTTCATAGCTTTTGTCGCAAAAAGGAAACTCTTTTCCTTTAACATATTCAGCGGGATTAAAAATATGATCAAGATTGAAGTCTATTGCTTCAAATCCGCAAGCTGCAAGTCTTGCCATGCTGGCATCGTCGTTGCCCTCGTCGTACCAGTCACCCGATTGAACGCTGATAAGATTCTTTTTCATTGCTTTATTCTCCTTAAAAATATTTATTTGAACTTTTCTAGTGCCATTTCCTGAGCTTCCATAGCAAGCTCAATAGCTCGGAATGTCTTATGAGCAGTTGTTGCCGTTTCAGTGCCTTTGCGGCAGTCGTTTATCATATCCGAGCAAAACGGAAGTCCGACTTTTCCTGCTACAGATTCCGTGAACACACCGTCATTCGTACAAACGTATACCGTACTTGCAACCTTGGGCTTGCCGATATCACAGTTTTTGCGAAGCTCAATATAACCCTTGCTTCCTTGGATTATTGCTCTTACATCTCCCCAGGTGTTTATTCCCTTAGGTGAATTCCAATCTATACGAACGTAGCCTGTAACGCCGTTATCACCGATTATCGTAAGATCACCGAAGTCGTCGAATTCCTTCTCATCGGCATAATTCTTTGCAAAGTAGTTAGCTACTCTTGCAGAGCTTACGGTGGCATCGTGAGCACCCGAAAATTCGAGGAACTGATATAGCTGATGCGAGCCGATATCCGTAATTATTCCGCCCGTATCCTTGCGGAAGAAGAACCAATCGGGGCGAGTCGAAGGATTGAGGCTGTGCGGTGCTACGATATCAATATGGAATACATCTCCTATAATTCC
The DNA here is from genome assembly GCA_045644805.1 of Eubacteriales bacterium. Lineage (GTDB taxonomy): Bacteria > Bacillota > Clostridia > Oscillospirales > CAG-272 > UBA1740. Next base: position 4,349 of record JAZRHO010000013.1, read on the forward strand.
GCGGTCGATGAGCTGCTTTGCGTAAACCGATGCTTCAACGCTGACAAACTCGCTGTAGCATACGAAAAATTTCTTTCCGGTTTCGGCGCAAGCCGCCTTTACGGCACTTAGCTGATCAAAGCTGATAACCGGAGCTTTATCAACGAAAGCATGCTTACCCGCATGCATTGCTTTGATAGCTATATCAGCTCTGTGAGATGGAATTGCCGCGCTTGCTATAAGCTCAATTTCGGGATCGGCAAGAATTTCATCATAGCTCTTTGCGACAATAGCATCGGGAAACTTTTTTGAAAAATCAGAGAGAAGAGCTTCGTTCTCGTCGTAAACGTATTTAAGAGTAGCGCCTGCCCTGATCAGGGATGAGCACATTCCGTTTATATGTCCGTGAGCTAAGCCGTTAACTCCGAATACGAAGGGTTTATCAAGCGGAAGCTTGGGCGTAAATTTATTGTAGGAAAATATTTCTTCGTGAGTCATATCATTTTACCGCTCTTTCATAAAATTCGGTGTCTCTTAACATAATCTCTTCTGCATAGCATTTCTTCATAGCTTCAGTAAGACCTTCAAGATAAAGAAGCGTGCCGTTTTCACGCAAGAGTTCGGGATTTGCGTTCTTTATCTCTTTCTTCTGAACCTCTTCTATGAGTCTTGTATGCGCGGCAGCCGTGCGGGGAGAGCATACGGGAAGGAAACTCTTATCACGGCAGCCCCTCATTGCGACATATCCTTTATTGGCACTTGAAGCACCGAAGGGATTACCGTAATGCTTTTCCGTACCGTCGTTGAAGTAAGCTATTATATCTTTTGTGTCCTCTGTGTATTTTACGGTTGCTTTCTCAAAGCGATATTCAAATACTGGATTGAAGTTGATATTTGAAGAGTGCGCCGCAACGAAGAGGCACTTTGCTCCAGATTCAAGCGAGAAGCTTATTGTAGCATTGTCAAAATTCTCAATGTCGTTGACACGGATAAGATCGGCTTCTATATTCTTTGCCTCTGCCGCGAGTCTGTCTTCTCCGCAGACAAAGAGAATGTTATGTATGTAATGTGCGCAAGCATTTGCCGCTATGCTGTCGTTTATTATAGTACCGTCCTTTGCGCGAAGCTTTCCTGCCCAACCTGAGCCGCGTGTGAAATATTCTTTTTTACGTGGCCAAAGAATGAGCGTTTTGAGGAAGACGGGAGCTCCGAGTGCTCCTGAAAGAATGTCTGCTTTAAGGTCAAGAATAGGCTTTGCGTAGCTCCATTGATAACCTATCATAACGAACTTGCCGGCTTCCTTTGCCGCGTTTTCTATAACTTCAGCATCGGCTGAAATTCCAGATAATGGCTTTTCGCAAAGAACGTTAGAGCCGTGCTTGAGTGCGGTGAGCGTTTGACGTGTGTGAAAATGTATAGGTGTTGAAATTATCGCAAGATCTGCATTGTTTTCTTTGTAGAAGTCTTCCATATCATTGTATAAAGGAATATTTCTTGCTATGAGCTCATTATAGAACTTCGATCCTGTGGCATAAGGGTCAACCGCGCCTGCTATCTCGAAAATAGGATTCTTATCCGCGAAAAATTCTCGCAGATATATCTCGGCATATCCGCCAACACCAACGCATAAAATTTTTACTTTTCCATTTTCATTCATAATTAACTCCAATCTGCCGATGAAATCACGGTTATGTAGTAAAATGCAAACTTAAATTTGCTTTTCGGTAAGTTCTCTGTATTTTCCCCAGACTCTTTCAAACCATAAGTCGCGACCTTGGGGTATTGGTTTTACGGGAACGCATTCGATGCATATTCCGTTTGATTTAGTAACCGTCACGATTTTTTCTCTGCCTGATGCAACTTCCGCTATCGGGTATCTGTCCATAAAATCGCCGCCTGAAAGAACGAAGCCTGAGCCTCGTGAGCCAAACTCTTTTGCCGTGTAGCTGATGGTTTCAGCGATGGCTTCCTCCATTCGGAGAATATCAAGGTTCTTAAAGAGCATATAAACCTCGGAATAGTTTTTCCACTTATTGTCGGATATGAAGTTTTCCATATCAAGACGTATGTCGGTTTTTGCTTTTTCCATAGAGGGAATATCGCGAAGGAAAGCGAAATACTGACTCATTCTTGTGCTGTACTTATCTTTAGCCTCGCGAAGCGTGGAGACGTCTGATTTTGTTGCATTTATAAGAGCGTCTGCTTCGGCAATCGCTTCAAGCACTATTTTTTCAAAGTTTTCCGAGGGTTGGTTTTTGCTCTTGTAAACGATATGCTCTGCGGCTCTGAGGCTTCCTACCTGGCAGGAGTTAAGTGCCGTTCCACCGGGGCGGAATATTCCAAGACTTCCGGCAGCTTCTCCTGCAGCGTAAAGTCCTTCGATGTTTGTCTGCCAATTTGCGTCTATCCTTATACCGCCGTTGTTATGCTGAGCACAGACCGCAACGCGAAGAGGCTCTTTTGTGATATCTATTCCGTGGTCCATATAAAGCGAAATTGCGCCGGGATTCATTTTTTTGAGTCTTTCGATGGGCAACGGTATCAGGGCATCGGAATTTTTAAGGTATGTATATGATACCTCATCGAGAGAGTCGAAGCCGTTTTCAAGGCCCGAAGGCTCACGGCGAAAGTCCATATAGACCTCGCGCCCGAGAACAACGTTCTCATGATAAATTATTAGGTCGATATATGACGAGCCGTGTATTTTTCTGACGTCGAACGGCCATTCGTAACCCTTGAGGAATACGTTTTTAAGCGCTTCTTCAGGAGTTGTGAAATATTCTGTAAGGAACTCTCGTTCAATACCGTCTTTATCTATCGAGATATATCGGGGAAGAACCTGCTGATACGTACCCGATACGTTCCATCTGAAATCAGTGGACGCAAGTCCGTATTGCCACTCGGAAAGATTTCCGAAGGTTGCGCCTGCTTCAAGCGCCAATGATGAATTGCCGGTATGAGACGGGGGATATACATTGTCTTTATATACCGCTGCGGGGCCGCCCGTTGCTATAACAACGTGAGGAGCGCGAACGGCAATATATTCTACACCGTCACTTTTTTTGTTATTGATTCCGAGAACTCCGGTTGCTTTGCCGTTCTCGGTAAGTATCTTTATAGCCTGAACGTTGTCAAGAACGGTAATACCTTTCTTGTAAACCGCGTCCTCGAGGACCTCCGTCATTTTCTTTGAGGTATACGGGCCTATCGAAGTAGCGCGGCAATATGGGTCGTGGTCGGTTTTGTAACCCACGTATTCTCCGTAGTCATTCGTGGGGAATTTCATACCCAGATTTACAAGCTTCATAAAGCATTTAGCGGAGTTTGCGGCTTCTGCAAGAGCTACGTCACCGTCCATAGCTCCTCCGTCAAAGAGAGTACTTGCCATACCGAGTATACTGTCTCCGTCGTCTCCTGCCAGCGAGAGCTTATAATACGTTTGCTTGTCGCTGCCCGTATTGCGCGAAGTTCCTGAAAGTCTGGCTTCCGTCATTATCGCTATGTTTGTCATTCCAAGGTCATAAAGCCAATCGGCGCAGTTATATCCCGCGCAGCCGGAGCCTATGACCAAGGCGTCGAAATTATATATTTTCATATTATCTCCGAACGTACTTTTATTAGAGTCTTCTTATATGGAATCCGCCGTCTGCATTCAGCACGGTACCCGTTCCAAAGTCGAGAAGTCCGCTTGCTGCCGCGATAACGCAGTTTGCAACGTCTTCGGGAGTACCCCAGCGCTTAATGGGGGTTATGCCCTCTTCTATGAGCTTGTCATATTTTGATGAAACGACGTCTGTCATAGGAGTCTTAATAATTCCCGGGCGAACCTCAAATACAGGTATGCCGTACTCCGCAAGCTTATCGGCGAAGAGAAGCGTAGTCATTGAAACTCCAGCCTTGGATATGCAGTATTCACCGCGGCTTGTGCTTGACGTATAGCTTGAATTTGAAGCAATGTTGACTATTCTCGGAGAGTAGTCCTTGAGTCCTTTGCCAAGACATTCTATCATAGCGTTTGCGAAGGTCTGGCACATGAAGAACGTTCCCTTTGTGTTAATGCCTACAACGCGGTCGAAGCTTTCCTCAGTGGTTTCTAGAACGTCGAGTCTTACCTTGCAGGCAACACCTGCGTTGTTAACGAGAAGGTCTATCCTTCCGTATTTTTCAAGAGCGAAAGCGGCGAGAGCTTTTCTGTCAGATTCTTTTGAAATATCGCATTTGCAGTACACTTCGCCCTCCATTTCGGGATGAACGTCAGAGTAAATTACGGTATAACCGTTGGCTTTAAGCCCGTCTGCAATTCCTTTTCCGATGCCTTGATATGCACCTGTTACAACAGCTATTTTTGACATGCTACCTTCTCCTTGTATAAGTTTTTATAATAATCGTTGAATACAGCGCATCCTGATACGCATTTATTGCGCATAAGAGCGGTGCACTTCGAGCAAGCTACGCAACATTTTTTTGTATCGAATTTGCCTGCGAGCCAATCTCTGTAAAGCATGGGATAGGCGATAGAAGCTCTGCCGAAGCCGATAAAGTCGCACGCTCCGCACTCAATCATTTCTTCCGCTTTCTCCATAAGATCGGCGCGATAATAGGAGAGCCCGGATCCGACGATTACAAGCTCCGGGAACTTCTCTTTTAAGTGCTTTTCTACAGTGATAAATCTTGCAAGACCAACCTCAGGCGCTTCCGGTGCTGTATATGCTCCATGACGGAAGGGGCGGTTGATATGAGGATTATAATATGGATTTCCTATTGTAATATTTATAAGACGGATTCCCTCTGCCATAAGCTTTTCAACGAGCATATCGGTCTCGGTAAGGTCAAGCTCGTTTTCTTCAGTTGTGCCAAATCCGTATGGCTTGGGTACCATGTCTGCCGCACCGAGTCTGGTTACGACGAGATAATCCTTCGGAACGGCAGCTTTTACAGCTTTTACGCTGTCAAGATACAGTCTTGTTCTGTTCTCAAACGATCCTCCGTAGTTGCCGGGACGGTTGAAAGCGGAGAGAAGCTCTTGGAAGAGATATCCGTGGCATGATTTTACGTCAACACCGTCGAATCCCGCCTCGACAGCTAAAAGAGCAGACTTTGCATACTTTGCGGGAAGCGATGCAAGGTATTCATCCGTTACGATATTATCATCGGTTACGGGCCTTTTTTCTTCATAAATGGGGTGGCGGTACGCAATCATAGGAACAATACTCTGACGTCCCGAATGAGTGAGCTGAAGAATAATCACAGGATTTATTCCGCACTCCTCCATTGCCGTTTTACGCAGACTTGCGACAAAATCCTTGAAAATGGGTAGATTTTCTTCCGTAAGCATCATTTGGCGCGGGTTTGTTCTTCCTTCCGGGCAAACAGCATTTGCTTCCATCCAGATAAGCGCGGCTCCTGATTCTGCTGCGTTTATGTACTTTGCTACTGTAAGCTCACCGGGCGCTCCGTCATTTGCGCAGTCGCAGCCTTCCATGGGCTGAAACACGACTCTGTTCGCAAAAGAAACGTTTTCTAGTTGAAGTGGAGTGTTGATTACGCTCATTTTTGTCACCTCTTATTATAAAATATTTAAGCACAATTCAATAATATCACATAATTAATATAAATACAATATCTTTTTTGCATATAACATTGCTTTTCTTGCAAAAGTATGATAAAATGTATTATCAAGGAAGAGAGGTATGCCGTATGCACAAAATCCTGGAAAATGAGAATATAAGAATCTCTTACAGAGAGGGAAATATAACAGGCGAACATATTTTTGAAAATCACTGTCATGCAAGGTATGAAATAATAGCGGTTATAGAAGGCGAAATCAGAATAGTTATTGAAAACCGCAGATACGATTTAAAGGCGGGTGAAATTGCGCTTATACCGCCACTTAAATATCACAGTATATTTACCGTGGGTGAACTTTTATATAAGAGAATAACAGTTCTCTTTAACAAGAATTTTATACCCGAGCAGATTTCAAATGATTTTTCGGAAAAGATTAACACGCATCCCGTTGCCGCAAACGGTGCGCTTCCTCTTGTTTTTACGGGTATGAAGGACATATTTTTTGAGAGTGACGCTGGAAAATTCATGCCGCTTGCAGAGAGTCTTTTGACGCAAGCTCTTTATATCCATACGTATTGTGATATAACACCGCCAAGCGAAAAAACAAATCCATTAGTGAAAAGTATAACAGAATATATAGACGCTCATATTTCGGAAAAAATATTCCTCGATGACGTTGCAGCGCACGTTTTTGTTTCAAAATCTACGGTTTGCCATTTGTTTTCTGATGAAATGAAGATATCGCTTAAGCAATACGTCTTGCAAAAGAAGCTTTCTTATGCAGCTAAATTGATAGAAGAAGGGTTTACTGCATCCGAGGCCGCGCGTATGATAGGGTACGATAATTACGCTAACTTTTATAAAATGTACGTCAAGGTTTTCGGTTTGTCGCCAAAAAGAGCAAATGTCAAATGAAAAAACGCTAAAACTTAATGATTTGTTAATAATTTCGTAACATTATATCAATATATATTTGATATAATAACTTGGTCACATGAAGATACGATGAGAGTATTGTGTGATCTTGTAACGGACCATTAGCTCAGTTGGTTAGAGCTACCGGCTCATAACCGGTCGGTCCTAGGTTCGAGTCCTAGATGGTCCACCAACAGAAACGCCCCGATTTTTCGGGGCTTTTTGTTTCTGTTGGTGGACCATCTAGTCCGCAGAAACGCAGTTCTGCGGATAACGGCTCAATAAGGCTGGAATTTGTATCAAGGCTAAGCAGAAGATGTT
>JAZRHO010000014.1:0-16899 GCA_045644805.1 Eubacteriales bacterium
TGGTTCCCCGGGCATATGGCAAAAACCCGAAGATTGATAAGCGACTCCTTAGGAAGCGTTGATATCATTCTCGAGCTTTTAGATGCAAGAATTCCCTACAGCTCAAGGAATCCGGAAATAAAAAAACTAATAAAAGATAAACCAAAGCTCACGCTTCTGACAAAGGCTTCTCTTGCAGACCCCGAAACAAGCCGTCTTTGGCTCAAATATTACGAGGAACGCGGAGAAAACGCAGTTTTGATAGATTCGTCCGAAAACATTGGTATCAAAGAGCTTTCAGAGGCGGTGCGCAAGACACTTTCTCAAAAGCTGGAGCGTTACTCGCAAAAAGGCATGGACGGAAGAACTTTGAAAGCAATGATAGTCGGAATTCCGAATGTCGGAAAATCATCTCTTATCAACCGTCTTGCGGGCTCTAAAAGAGCCAAGGTAGAAGACAGACCCGGAGTTACGGTTAACAAGCAATGGGTAACTACTGAGATAGGACTTGATTTGCTTGATATGCCGGGAGTTCTTTGGCCTAAATTCGAGGATGAGCGAGTAGGTCAAAACCTTGCTATTACGGGAGCGATAAGAGATAAAATACTCGATACAGAGGAAATGGCAATGATTCTCTGCTCAAGGCTTATGGACTGCGCTCCGGATAAGTTTTTAGCGAGATATAAGCTTTCAGAGGAAGAGACGTACGGTCTTGACGGATATGACCTTTTCGAGCTAGTTGCAAAACGCAGAGGAATGCTTATGAGCGGTGGTCAGATAAACTCGTCAAGGTGCGCGGATATGCTTCTTGATGAATTCAGAGGCGCTGTCATAGGCAGAATTTCTCTGGAAACTCCTTCGGAGGTACGATAATGCCAAACTTTGAATATGAAAACGCTAAATACCAAGAGGGATATACCGCCGTATGCGGAACAGATGAAGCAGGAAGAGGTCCATTGTGCGGACCTGTGGTAGCTGCAGCGGTAATTTTACCTAAGGATACAGAAATCGAAGGGCTTAACGATTCAAAAAAGCTTACCGAGAAAAAGCGTGAAAAGCTTTTTGACATAATCAAAGAAAAGGCGGTAGCATACGCTATCGCGGAGGCTTCTGCTGAAGAAATAGACGAAATTAACATTCTCAATGCCTCAATGCTGGCTATGCGGCGAGCTGTTGAAGCTCTTAAAATCAAAGCTGACTTTGTGCTTATTGACGGAAACTGCTCAAGAGGCTTTAGTATTCCAACCGAAACAATCGTCGGAGGAGATGCCAAAAGCGCATCCATTGCTGCGGCTTCAATTCTTGCAAAGGTTACGCGTGACAGACAGTGCGCAGAGCTTGACAAGCTCTATCCGGAATACGGAATTGCCAAGCACAAGGGGTATCCGACAAAAGAACACATGGATGCGGTGCGAAAGTTCGGTCCATCGCCTATTCACAGAATGACGTTTTTAAAGTTTCTTGACAAACAATGAACATCTTAAAAATATTTACCGAAAAGCGTATTATCGGCAATATAGGGGAAGATGCCGTCTGCAAATACCTGAAAAAGCAGGGATATCGCATACTTCAAAAGAATTATGTACAAGACGGTCATGAAATAGATATCATTGCCGAAAATAAAGAATACATATGCTTTACAGAAGTAAAAACAAGAACGCTGGGACACGAAAACCCAAAGGAATTACGCCCCGCGTCGGCTGTAACTAAAAAGAAACAAAAGTCACTTATCAGCGCAGCTCGCTTTTTTGCGGCTATGAATTCTGACAAAAGCAAAAAGTTTCGTTTCGATGTAGCCGAGGTTTTTATTACTGAAAACAAACAAATCAACAAAATCAATTACATGGAAAATGCTTTTTCTCTCAATACGGCTTATGCTAAACGATAAAAAGCGAATAAGGAAGGATGGCTTTATATGAAATTTATCAGCACCAGAGGAAAATTTGACGGAAGAGTGGATGCTGCATATGCTATAAAATGCGGTCTTGCCGCAGACGGCGGTCTTTTTATGCCTGAAAGCATACCGACGCTTTCTTGCGAGGAGTTAAAATCGCTGATGAATAAAAATTACAATGAAAGAGCAGCTTATATTATAGGTAAATTTCTAACAGACTATACCTATGACGAGCTTCTTTCGGATGCAAACGAGGCTTACAGTACTGAAAAATTCGGACAGTCTCCTGCTCCCGTACACAAGGTAGACGATAAAATATCTTCGCTTGAGCTCTGGCACGGTCCTACCTCTGCATTCAAGGATATGGCACTTCAAATAATGCCAAGACTATTCGTTCGCGCGCTGCGTAAAACGGGAGAAGAGCGTGAAGCACTTATTCTCGTCGCTACTTCGGGCGACACGGGAAAAGCGGCTCTTGAAGGATACCGCGACGTAAAGGGAACGAAAATTCAAGTATTTTACCCTACTGACGGTGTAAGCAAGGTGCAAAAGCTTCAGATGCTGACGCAAGAGGGTGAAAACGTTTCGGTAAAGGGTATAAGAGGAAATTTTGACGATGCTCAAAGCGGAGTAAAGAGAATATTCGCAGACGAAAAAACTGCTCAAATGCTCAATGAAAAAAATACTTTCCTCTCAAGCGCAAACTCCATTAACTGGGGCAGACTTGTTCCCCAGATAGTTTATTATGTATCAGCTTACCTTGATATGGTTAAAGCCAATGACATATCCATCGGAGATAAGATAGATGTTTGCGTTCCGACAGGAAACTTTGGAAATATCTTTGCAGCTTATATTGCGAAGCAAATGGGACTTCCAATTGAAAAATTAGTATGCGCATCAAACGTAAACAACGTTCTGACCGATTTCCTTGAGAGCGGTACATATGACAAAAACCGTAATTTCCACGCAACCATCTCACCCTCTATGGATATTCTCATCTCTTCCAACCTGGAAAGACTCCTTTATCTCATGGGCGGCGCAGAGCTTACCGAAAAATATATGGAAATGTTGAAAACCGACGGAAAATACACTGTAAATTCCGAAATATTCAAGAAAATTCAAGGCAGTTTCGTTGGCGTTTATACAAATGAAGAAGAAACCAAAGAGACTATTGCTCGTTTTTACAAAAACAAAAACTACCTTATAGATACTCATACCTCGGTTGCTATGTGCGCTGCCGAAAAATATATAAGTACCTATAAGGCAGAGAGGAAAGTCCTCGTGGTTTCCACTGCATCCCCATATAAGTTTGCAAAAGACGTTTATCTTTCTATTGTCGGTGACAAGGAAAAATCCATCCCCGACACAGAGGCTCTCACGGCGCTTTCCGCCCTTACGGGAACGGAAATTCCAAAGCCTCTTTCAGCCGTCATCACCAAGAAAATACTTCACCCCGATGTTATAGGGCGTGAAGATATGGATAATGCGGTGGAGGACTTTGTTACTCTTTAATATTCCTTGGGCTTAAAGGTTGCGCAAACGGTATTTGCCGAGCATTTAGCATCGTTAGGACCAACGCATATTTCACCTGCGTAGCACTCGGTTCTTCCGTTATGGTAAACGCAGCTTTCCACATTGCAGTTTATGCCCTTGATATGCTTATGACGCTCACAACCGCAATCGGTTTCATATTTTCTTTCTTCCATGGCAACGTATCCTCTTTTCTGCAAGCTTTCACTTGCAAGATTATTGTGCCTGGGAAAAGAGCGTATTATACATCGGTTTGGGCAATTTGGCAATTTTCATTTTTTCGGAGAACATATATGTCACTTTATACGATAGCCGACTTGCATCTTTCAACTCTTGACACAACGAATAAATCCATGGAAGTTTTCGGCAAAAGATGGGACTCCTATATGGAGCGTATAGAGAGCAACTGGAGGCATCTTGTCACAGATAGCGATACCGTTGTTATCCCCGGTGATATTTCATGGGCTCTCTCTTTGGAGGAAGCAACGAGCGACTTGAAATTTCTTGATTCTCTTCCGGGAAAAAAGATACTCGGAAAAGGTAATCACGATTTCTGGTGGTGTACTATGAAAAAGCACCGCGAGCACTTTGAAAAGCACGGAATAACCTCAATGTCGTTTCTTTTTAACAACGCTCATGAAACAGAAGATTTCATTATAGCAGGAACCCGCGGTTGGTTCTACGATGAAAAAAATGCAATTCTTCCCAATAAAACCGATTTCGCCAAGCTTACCGCGCGGGAAGAACTCAGACTCGAAACGAGCCTTAAGGAAGCAAAGCTTTTATCCGACATCTCAGGCAAGGAAACAGTAGTTTTTATGCATTTCCCTCCCGTATGGGGAGATGAGGTTTGCGAAGGGCTTATCGAAATACTTAAAAAATACGGAATACGGCGAGTCTATTACGGTCATATTCACGGTAATTATTTAATTCCGCCAAAAACAGTTTATGAAGGAATAGAAATGCATATAATTTCGGCTGATTACCTAAGCTTTACTCCAAAAAACATCCCGAAATAATAAAAACTTTACCCAACGCTATTGACAAAGCTTGTGTTTTGTTGTAAAATATATTGATTTTGTTTTAAAAATAATAATATTTATCTTTCCGGAGGAAAAAAACAATGAGTCTTATTAAAAACGAGCTTACTGAAAAGTCCGGTTTTTCAATGGAGTTTTCCGTAAGCAAGGAAGTTTATGAAAAGGCAGAGCTCGCAGCATACAAGAAGATGGTTAAGAACATTAACGTTCCCGGCTTCAGAAAGGGCAAAGCGCCCAAGGCTATCGTAGAAAAGCTCTACGGTAAGGGAGTTTTCTTTGAAGAAGCTATAAATGCATGCATCCCCGAAGCTTTTGATTCCGCTGTCAAGGAAGCAGGCATCGAAGTAGTGGGAAATCCCTCTTTTGACCTCGTATCCAATGACGGCGACATCGTTCTTAAGGCAACAGGATTTGTTAAGCCTGAGGTTACCATCGAGGGTTACAAGGGCATTTCAGCACCCAAGAAGGTAGCAAGAGTTACAAAAGCTCTTATTGACGCTGAGGTTGACGCAGCGAGAGCAAGACTTGCAAGAACCGTTGAGGTTACTGACAGAGCAGCAAAGAACGGTGATATCGCAAATATTGATTTCGAAGGCTTTGTTGACGGTGTTGCATTTGAAGGCGGAAAGGGTGAAAGCCATGACCTCAAGCTCGGTTCAGGCAGCTTTATTCCCGGCTTTGAAGCGCAAATCGAAGGCAAAAATATAGGTGAGGAGTTTGACGTTAACGTTACTTTCCCCGAAAACTACGGAGCAAAGGAGCTCGCAGGCAAGGCAGCTACCTTCAAAACCAAGCTCAACGCCATTAAAGTAGAAGAGCTTCCCGAGGCAGATGACGATTTTGCAAAAGATGTTTCGGAATTTGATACTCTTGATGAATATAAAGCTGACATTAAGGCAAAACTTGCCAAGAGAAACCAGGAAAACGCTGATAAGGAATTTGAAAACGCTCTTGTTGAAGCTCTTATCGAAAAACTCGTTGCAGAAATTCCCGAGCCAATGTTCGTAGCCGAGACAGAAAACTTCCTTCGCGACTATGACAACAGACTCAGAATGCAGGGTCTTGACCTTTCTAAGTATACTCAGTACACAGGCATTACCCTCGACGCTCTTCGTGCTCAGTTCCGTCCCAATGCAGAAAAGCAGGTAAAACTCAGACTCGCTCTTGAAAAGATTGCGGCTCTTGAAAATCTTACCGTTACAGAAGAAGAGACCGAAGCAGAATACAACAGAATTTCCGAAGCATATAATGTACCCGTAGACCAGGTTAAGAATATGGTCGCTATCGAGGACATCAAGGCTGATATGCTCGTTGCCAACGCTATGAAGTTCGTTAAGGACAATGCTGTTGTTGCTAAGGCCGGCAAGGAAGCTGCTTCCGAGGAGTAATAAATCAAATCGCTCTCACAAAATGGACTATTTCAGTTTGACTGGATTGCCCATTAAGCAATTTCAACTATTGGGCTGTTACGAGTTTCAGGACTTTAAACAGCCCATTTAATATACTTTTATACGGAGGAAAATTATGGCACTCGTTCCAATGGTCATCGAGCAGACCTCACGAGGCGAACGCTCATTTGACATTTATTCAAGACTTCTCAATGATAGAATCATCTTTCTTTCAGATGAAGTTAACGACGTTACGGCATCTCTTGTCGTTGCTCAGCTCCTCTATCTTGAGGCGCAGGACCCCGATAAAGACGTTTATCTCTATATAAACAGCCCCGGAGGTTCAATTACATCCGGTATGGCAATTTACGACACAATGAATTATATCAAGTGCGACGTTTCCACTATTTGCGTAGGAATGGCGGCATCTATGGGTGCATTTCTTCTTTCCAGCGGCGCAAAGGGCAAACGTTTCGCTCTTCCCAATGCCGAGGTTATGATTCATCAGCCTCTCGGAGGTATGCAGGGTCAGGCTACGGATATCAAAATTCATGCTGACCGTATTCTCGCTATAAAGGCAAAGCTCAATTCTCTTCTCGCAGAACAAACAGGAAAACCTCTTGATGTTATAGAAAGAGATACAGAGAGAGATAACTTCATGACTGCCGAACAGGCTTGCGCTTACGGACTGATTGACAAGGTTATTACCAAAAAGGAACTTTAAGATATGGCACAGACTCCGAAAAATGACCTTCGCCGATGTGCCTTTTGCGGTAAAAGCGAAAAAGAAGTCTCTATTCTTATTCCTTCAAAGGACGCATCGACATATATTTGCAATAATTGCACAGAGCTTTTCTCGGATTTTCTTGCGGAAAATTTCTCTGATGTTTTATACCGCACAGATAATAATGCGAGCTCCGGTCTCAGCATGGAAACGCTTCCCCGCCCTAAGGAAATAAAATCTATGCTTGACGCATACGTCATTGGACAGGACAACGCAAAGCTTGCTCTTGCTGTCTCGGTTTACAATCATTACAAGCGTATTCTCACAATTGAGAAAACTCAAAAGAAAAACAAAAAAAGCAGCAAGAACGACGAGCAGCCTCTCGAAACAGGCGAGCTCGATGAGATTGAGCTTCAGAAATCAAACGTTCTTTTGCTCGGTCCTACCGGTGTTGGAAAAACATATATAGCGCAAACACTTGCAAAAACCTTTAAGGTTCCCTTCGCTATCGCCGACGCTACTACTCTTACAGAAGCAGGTTATGTAGGCGAAGACGTTGAAAACATACTTTTACGTCTTATTCAAGCAGCGGACTATGACGTTGCCCGCGCAGAGCACGGTATTATCTATATAGATGAGATAGATAAAATAGCTCGTAAGGGCGAAAACCGCTCTATAACTCGAGACGTTTCGGGAGAAGGCGTTCAGCAAGCTCTTTTAAAGATACTTGAGGGTACGGTTGCAAACGTTCCTCCGCAGGGCGGAAGAAAGCATCCCAACCAGGAGTTTATTCAGATAAACACTAAAAACATCCTCTTTATTTGCGGAGGCGCTTTTGACGGCATCGAAGCTATTATAGAGCAGCGCAGCGGATCTCAGCAGATAGGCTTCGGTACAGAAAAGGCTACCAAGCGAGAAAAGCTCGAGCGCGGTGTATATAAAGACGTTATTGCTCATGATATTGTTAAATACGGTATAATTCCGGAGCTTGTCGGAAGACTTCCTGTCATTGTAACTCTTGACAATCTGGATGAGGATGCGCTGGTACGCATACTTAAAGAACCCAAGAACGCGGTTTATAAGCAATATCAAAAGCTTATCTCTATGGACGGCGTTCAGCTCGAATTTGAAGATGATGCTTTGAGCGAAATCGCCAAGCTCGCAATAGAAAGAGAAACCGGTGCACGCGGACTTCGGTCTATCATAGAATCGATAATGCTTAAGCCAATGTATGATATTCCTTCGATGGAGGGTGTCAAAAAAGTAGTTATTACAAAGGGATTTGTAAAAGGCGAAGAAGATTTAAAAATTATAAATGAATAAAAAAACAACCCACTGTATAAGTATTGAATCTTCTACTTATTAAGTGGGTTGGCTTTTTTATTCGGTTTTATACGGCATCACATACCGTCTTCTTTGCACTTACCTTGTATCCCTTAACGCCAAGGATGGTTTCACCGTCTATTTGCAAGGACTGAGGCTTATCGAATTCAACTGTTATATTATGCCCCTTATGTATTGTAACAATATCCTCGTTTTTGACATGCTCACCCTTGAATATAGAAGGAAATACCATTAATGTACGAAGCTTGCTTGAACCGTGGAAGAGCATAACGCTTACAGTTCCCTCTTCGTTAAATCTATCCTGCTCAGGAGTTGGAATCATACCTCCTCCATAATACTTTCCGTTCATCGTCGGTGCAATCCATACCTTTTCATAGCGATATGATTTACCGTCAACCGTTACGTTTGCTCCGCAGGGCTTATAATGGAAAAGCAGTCCCTTTATAGCTATCATTGTATAATTGACCTTTTTGCCAGGTATTGCTTTAAGATTATCTCCAACCTCACAGCAATAACCGTCTATTCCGTAACCTACACCGTTTATAAAGCGATAGCTTTTTCCGTTGACCTCAACTATAGGAAGGTCCTTTATATATCTCGCTATTGGGAATGGCTTTGTTGTATCCTGATCCTTAACATCGCGGATAAAATCATTTCCGGTTCCCTGCGCAAAATAAAGAATCTCATTCTCAATATCCAAATTTTCTATATTGTTAACAAAGCGATTGAGCGTTCCGTCCCCTCCGCAAACAACTATTTTATCATCTTCTTCAAAAGAAGTTATATATTCTCTGAAATTTTCTATCTCGGTAATATTGTTAAATTCAGCTGAATCACCGTATATGCTCTTAAGCTCCTCCAGCTTATCATAGCATTCGCCGTTTCCTGCAAGGGGGTTGAACAATACATGATATTTCATAAAATTATCCTTTCGATCAATCGAAAAATTATAGTGTATTTTATCACTAAAATGTAGAAAAATAAACATTTCCGGATGAATTTTAATAATATTTAATATTTTTAGTTTTATTTGTTATTTTTTCTGTATCCAAGAGGTGTAAGCCCCATATACTGCTTAAATATTTTATTAAAATAATTAGCGTTACAGAAGCCGATTTCGTCCGATATCTCAGATACCGACTTATCGCTTTCAATAAGCATTTGCATAGCGCGGTTTATACGTATGCCGTTAATGTAATCTATCGGGGTTTTACCTATACTGTCCTTAAACATTTTGGTAAAGTAATCGGCAGATACCATTATTATTTCGGCAAGCTTATCAATGTATATCTTTTCGGAATAATGCTCGGCTATGTAATTTATAACAGGGCGAAGTCTCAAAACATTATGATATATTATTCTCTCAGACTCATTTTTAGTACTGCAATAATAACGCAAAAGCGCAGTCATGGCAAGATATATATTTGCTCTTATCGGAAGCTTATAGCATACATCCTTAGCAAGATACTCTTCATAAGAATCACTCATGCATCTCAAAATAGAAGAATGAACAGGATGAGACTTCGGAAATATCTTTATTTTGTTTTCCGACTGAACGTAGAACATATAAAGAATTTCATTCTCATAATTAGTCATATTGGATTCTATTATTGAATTGTCAAAAATTATTCCGCGTACCGAGGCATATCCGTCACTGGAATCAGCCCTGTAAACCAGCCCCTTTGGAATAAAAAGAAAATCACCCTCTGATGCATCAATATACTCCGTTCCTATCTGAATACGGACATTTCCCGAAGTAACTTCAACAAGCTCCATTTTAGAATCACCGAAGCGCGAAGGAACTAAAGTTCCCTCTCCCGCCAAAGAATACATTTCAAACGGGAATTTAGATTCAGTCCTTTTCATTTATATATTATCCTCCGTATAGCACCGAGATGTTATATACGTTTATTTTATCATATTTTTTCGATAATGTAAAGAGTTTTTCGACAGAAAAATACACAATTCCGTTGTATAAAAGAACAAAACGCTACAAAAATAATAAAAAAGAGTTATTTTTCGGAGTGTAGCATGGAATATTTTAAAATTGCACTTTCCGCTTTTATATCAATTGCGGTTTTATATGTACTGACAAGAATAATGGGATCGCGCCAAATCACGGAGCTTTCTGTGTACGATTATGTGAATTCTATAACAATAGGCTCGATAGCATCAGAAATGGCGACCGCGGACAATATCAATTCCTTTCTAAAGGCTTTAATAGCAACCACGGTTTATGCTCTTATTACCGTACTTCTTGCGCGCCTCTCTCTTATAAATCCTAAGCTGCGCGCACTCGTTAACGGAAGGTCAAAACTATTATTCTCTAACGGAAAATTTCATAAGAAAAACATGAAATCGGCTAAGATAGATATAAACGAATTCCTTATGGCTGCCAGGTATGAATCAATCTTTTCACCAAGCGAAATCGAAATTGCAGTTATGGAGCCTAACGGAAAAATTAATTTTCTCAAAAAAAGCGGTTCTATGCCGCCTCCTGCCGATGTTTTAGGTATAAAGCTTCAAAAAAGCTCTATGCCCTATGTAATAGCAATGGACGGAGAAGTGCTTGAAGATAATCTTAAGCGCAGCGGTCACAGCAAAACAGAATTAGAGAACGCTTTAAAACTAAACGGAAAAAAGCTCTCCGAAACATTCCTTATATGCGCGGATAATAACGGGAAATTTGATATTTTTATATCGGATTAAAAAGGACAGGCTCAACCTTAAAATTGAACCTGCCCTTGGCTATTAAAAATCGTATTTTGCCGCAAGTTTTGCAGGAGGCTGCGAAAGCAACCGCAAAACGGGAAGCACTGCAATAAGAAGCCTTACAACTGCTATCGAAAGAAGCGTTACACCTACCGCCCAGAAAGGATATATCATTACCAAGCCTATCATTTCTATCATAGATAGTATTTTAATGACAAGCCATGTAACAAGAACTGTCGGTATAGAATATTTAAGCGTCAAAATAATGCTCTCTGTAGCAAATATTAGCATAAGATTTTTCTTTGGAATTCCGAGAAGCCTATAAACAGCAACAAGATCCATACGCTCTTTTATTTTCGAGCGCTGCATAAGATAAAGCATTATAAATGATAAAGCAAGTATTGTCACGGTTACAATAGTTCTTGCATCTACCTTTTCAAGTGTCTGTGCACGGTATTCGCTGTATGCCGTTTGATATTTATCCGCGACACCTATATCTAGCCTACCGCGAATATTTTCGGGAATATCGTTTTCGAGTCTTTCATAAATTCCTTCTTTATCTGAACACCATATACTGAAGCCGTCCGAGGACTCTATCATTGCTCTGTAAAGAATTGGAAGAGCATCATCTGCTATTATAAATTTTGCCGTAATGCTGTCATCAGTGTTTTGAAGAGCACCCTTTATTTTAAATATGTATCTGCTTGCGGACGAATAAACGCCTCCTACCTGACTGAAATATCCAAATCCCGCGTTATCCGTCAGAACAATACATTCATCTGTCGCAAGAGATTTAATGTCTTCATATCCTGTAAGCGCACGGTATTCTGATAGAGTAATAACCTCAGTACCTCCGACTCCTATAGAGAGAATTGCCTCTTGACTCATATATATATCCGGCTCTTTAGAGTCGCAAATGCCAACTATTGTAGGCGAAAAGGTCTTTTTATCAAATTTGAGCTGCTTACCAAGCAGATATTCGATGTTTGGAATGACATTCTGAATAATGCCATCCTCTTCAAGCGCCTTCTCAATAACCCAACGGTCTACCACTATTTCATCATAACGCTCCGGCATTCTGCCGCATATCAGCGTTGATTCATCAAATCTTGATATGTTTACATAACTGTATCCACCGAAGTTCATCGAAAGATTACCAAGCTGAGGAACAGTGGAATCCCTATACTTCAAAGCTACACCGCTTTTAGGAAGATAGTCAAAGTCAATTCCGGATTCATCCAAAAAAAGCATATATTCACTTATATATTCATTTAGTGACCATACACTTGCATCCATCATAGGTCCGCGCTTGAATTCAAAATCAAGGATACGCGAATCGGTAATGATAAAATCTTCCGGGTCAATATGCGCAACCGTTACAATATCCGCAACCGACAATGCTATCATCAATGAAAGAAGTATAATAAAGAGACCTGTGCTGAATTTTCTCAGCTTTTTTCCCGACACCAGTGACCGTGCCTCGCTGAAAAGCAAACCAAGACTAAGTCCTTTTTTTACTTTCTTTTGTTCCGTTAATTTTTCTTTTTCCGCCTCAGATGTATTTATTTTGTCTTCGACAAAGCTATCTGCATCCAAAATAGGACGGGAACCTTCAATAAGTCTCGGGGCTACCGAAGATTCGGAACAAAGCACAACTCGCGGATCGCTTACTTTAATAATTATTCTGTCTGCTTCTGTAACAACGGTTAAAGAAACAGGCTCAGCGTCATTTGCGGTAAGAAGTCTGAGCGATATTTCCTCGGATGAAATTGAGCTTTCGGTATAATCCCCCGAATAAATCGCGTCCTTCACTCCGGCATCGATAGTTCCCCTCGACCAATCGGTTGTATCGTTGACAATCTTTCCGCCTTCAAGCGTAATTATTCGGTCAGCAAAAAACCTTGCTATTCGCTCCTCGTGGGTTACCATAACAACAAGACTCTCTCTGGAGAGCTCCTTGAGTATGGTACAAATGTTCATCGTATTTGCTTCATCGAGGTTACCTGTAGGCTCATCTGCAAAAATAACTCTCGGTTTCCTGGCTATAGCTCTTGCTATGGCAATTCTCTGCTGCTGACCGCCAGAAAGCTGACCGACAGGACGCTTTCTGTAACGAAGCATATCTACTCTTGATAGCGCATCCTTAACTCGTTCCATTTTTTCCTTTTTGGAAAGTGGCATTGAATGCATGCCTATAAAAACGTTATATGCAGCCGAGTGCTCAGACAAAAGGTAATAATTTTGGAATATATAGCCGAAAGATTCATTTCGTTCGCGTTCCATATCACGAGATGGCGAACGTGTTATCTCTGCTCTTTCTGTAATTATTTTTCCACCATCGAAGGAATCAAGTCCTCCTATCGCGTTCAAAAGGCTGGTCTTTCCGCAGCCTGACGGACCAAGGATACAAACAAATCCTGTATCAGGAAGATTTAGTGACATTCCGTGGAGCACTCGGTTAGCATGCCTTGTTCCTCGGTCGTAGGTTTTTATCAAATTTTCAACCTTGATCATAAAGCAGCCTCCTCCATCAAAGAAAAGTCAATATCATCATGCTGCTTGCTTTTAGCGAATATAGCGCGTCTCATAGAGCTTAAAATGCCAAGCAAAGCCAAGGCAACAGATATAAAATGAGCTACAAACAGAAGAAGCAAGCTTCCAACGTCAAGATATTTAAAAATGTTCACAATATGCGAAATTCCTGACATATTCAATGCTATTATCACGCCCGCACCGACTGCTTCTGCGATAAGCGTTAAAATCAGAAGCGTAAGTGAAAGTGATATGTATGCCGTTTTAGCGGTTAGTCCTATGTTTGACATAAGCTTAAAGTACTCTTGAAGCGACGAGAACATTGCTTTTAAAAGTATGCTTTGCAAAACAAAGGAAAGCACAAGAGCAAGAGCGCAAACCGCAAGAGTTATAATTCTCTCAATTGCAAGCTCCGGCTCGGCCTCCGTGGCTCCCAGCTTAAATGGCGATATAGCTATATATCCTTTATCTGTAAGCGAATCCATTACCCTCTCTGCATATGCGTAATCCTTAATATAAAGAGATACCTGATTTACAGGACTGAAATCGGTAAATTTCTCAAAGATTTCATCGGAAACTATAACAAGATTTGTATAAGCGGTATCATAAAGAGCTGCACAGGTCATAACTATCTGATTTCCGTCCTGATCCCAAAGAGTAAACGTGTCGCCTACCTTGAAGGAACCTATGACCTTTCCTGCCGGAAACATAAATTCGTGCTCACCGAGAACGAATTCTCCATCAACGTTTTTTGGAACGAAGCTATCTTCGTCATAAGGCGCGAAAATATAAGACAACGGCAAAGAAACAGAGCTTGATGAAGAAATCTCACCCAAGGTTTTATAAAAATTCACCGAGCCGTTTATCATAGCGGCAAATTTATCTGAAAAATACAAACCGTCTCCAAACGAGGTTTCGCCAACAACGTCAAAGCTCATCTTTATATACGCTGACGCCCCCCAGTTCTTTTTGTTCCTTATGTAAACATTTACACTGTCTCCCACCTTTAATTCGGGATCTGCCGAAATGACCTCATATACTCCCTCGGGCATTCTTCCCTCTGTAATGATATTGTTTTTAGCATATGGGACAGTACGTAGGAATATAGGCTCTGTTTCATAAAATTCAACAAGCTCTGTGACATGATAATCAGATGGATTTTTTACCGGATGATAATTAGGACCTGTCACGATATCTTCATAAAGACGGTAATCAACATCCTTTTTATAGTAATAATTTATATCATTTATATATCCCGAGCGCTCGATACTCTGGGCGTACTTAACCGAAAGGATAGCTTCATAATCCTCTTCTGTAAATGCTGTTTTGTCTGTTTTCATAACAACAATTCTTTCACGGTCTCCGTTATAGAACGCCCCGGTATCATAGAGCCTTGTCGAAGAGTCGTCAAGCGATACGGTGAACGTACCCAAGAATACAAATGTAATAAACGTTGTAACAGCCAAAAGCAAGCATAATATAGCTGAAAATACCGGTCTTGATTTAAGTGTAAGCGAGGTTACGTAAAAGGATAACGGCTTTTTTCTTTCATTTTTATTCGACGCTGACAAGGAGGAATTTGTATTTTTTGAGTTACAACATTCATTTTCCGCTTTTTCCGTATCCTTAGCCGAAAGCCGCGCATCTGTAACAACCGCGCCGTCAGAAAGAACAATGCGTCTGGTAGCTACGTCTTTTGCCTCTTCAAATTCGTGCGTTATCAGGATAACAAGCCTGTCCTTAGATGCACGCTTAAGAAGCTTTATTACCTTTTCGCTGTTTTCACGGTCAAGGTTACCGGTTGGCTCGTCTGCCAAAAGT
This sequence comes from Eubacteriales bacterium, assembly GCA_045644805.1. Taxonomy (GTDB): domain Bacteria; phylum Bacillota; class Clostridia; order Oscillospirales; family CAG-272; genus UBA1740. The sequence continues at coordinate 14,965 of JAZRHO010000014.1, forward strand.
ATTTTCGACGGCTTTGCCAAAGCACGGGCAATGGAAAGCCTTTGCTTCTGACCGCTTGAAAGCTTTGCCGCTTTTCTTTTACGGAATTCACTCAGCTCTACCTCTTCAAGAATAGCTTCGGCACGTGACCTCGCGTCTTCCTTATCCTCTCGACGTTTTCGATTACAGTGTTACCGGGGAGAATACCGTAATTTTGAGATATAAAGCTGATAAGGTCTCTACGATAGCGTTCCCAATCGGACGAATCGTAATGAGACGTCGGCTGACCGTAAATATAAAGCTCGCCAGACTCATACGGAAGAATTCCTCCGAGAACATGGGCGAGAGTTGATTTTCCGCTTCCGCTCTCTCCTGTAACGGCGACAAATTCCCCTACCCTAAAGGATAAATTAATTCCCGTAAGTCCCATTACCACAGAGTTTGCCGAGGTATAGTATTTTGACAAATTTTCTAACTTTAGTACTTCCATGAATACTCCTCATAAACCGAGTTTTTATAATTCTACCATATTATGTAACTAAAAGCAATGATTAAATTGTAACTATTAAAAAATTCAAAGCGAAGAGAAGTTTTTTAGTAGCTTCTCCTCGCTTATGTTTATTCAGTTAGAAGGTAGCTACCTCATTTAAAGGCTTTTCTGCGCGTTCAATTGCCTTTACTGTAAGTATAGGGCCCTCGCCCTGATATATCGGAGAGTATCCTTCCGAAAGCTTACCTTCGAGAATTACCCAATCACGTGTTGAAAGCTTTAATCCGCGTGTTCCCTTGGCAACAACACCGCGATACGCGATATCATCTGCACAACACGTCATAATATGTCTGCCAACGGCAAAGGTTTCCTTCGGCAAAGAAGGGTCAAGAGCGACTATTCCCTTGAATCGTACTGTTTTTCCGTTGTATTTTGCAAACTCTTCGCTCATATCCCGGTAAAATACGGCAAAATCATCATCCTTAACTTCAATAACGGACGCGTTTATATCATATGGCAAAGGATCTTCGATATCGTCAAATTCAATATCTCCGCTTACGTCCTCATAGCAAATATTTGCTTTTCTGCTGACACCGCGAACAAGCTTATGAAGAGCCATTTTATCAGTTGAATAATCTGTTCTGTTAAAAACAACCATTTCCGCACTCGTAAGCTTATCCACAACAAGCTGACGCATATTAGCATTATACGAATTTATGGTAGTGGAATCTGCTATAAAAATCTCTTGATAAACCAAGAAATTCTCAGGAAGCGAATTGTAAAACTTATCAAGAGTCCACATACCGTTATACTCGACTACTATAACATCTGCGCCTGCTCTTTTCTGACGCGCAAGAAGTCTTTCGGGAACTATATCATCCTCTCGCTCAAAGCTACATATGGAAACGTTATCGCCAAGCTCCGCAGGTTCTATTTCTTCTTCGCCCGCCTCACACTGAATTATAAGATATTTACGGTTGCGGTCGTTGAAATTCTCATCCAACATTGTTTCTTTTATGAATTTTGTCTTTCCCGCTTCAAGAAAACCCGTAAACAGATAAATTGGAATATCCATTTTAAAACAACCTCTCGACTCTCTTATACTCCGAACAACGCTTTTATCTTATCCTTATCTATGCCCGAGCCGATGACGCAAAATCTGCCTATCATACCCGCAGAGCCAAGTCTTACGTCTGCCTCTGTCGGAACGTAATCAAAGTGTATCCAGTTTCCGTCGGTGCTTTCTACGATTCCCTTTGCGCGAAGAACCATACCAAGATCGTCATCCTCGTCAAAATGCTCAAGCACAGCGTTTATTTCATCGACCGTAAATTTACGGGTAGTTTCTACTCCTACGCTTGCAAACACCTCATCGGCATGATGATGTCCATGATGATGCTCATGACATCCGCAAGTACATTCCTCACCGTGCTCATGGTGATGCTCGTGGTGATGATGCTCATGCT
>JAZRHO010000015.1:0-23224 GCA_045644805.1 Eubacteriales bacterium
CGCGAAGGAAAAGATATACTTTGGAATAAAATTACAGAGGTATTGAATAAAAAGTCTGATGATTGATACAAATACTATCGTTTATTACATTATTTCGGCATTTGCCGTTCTCGTTACATTGACCGTACACGAATACTCCCACGGATATGCGGCATACAAGCTTGGTGATCCTACCGCTAAAAACCTCGGACGGCTCACTCTTAATCCAATTAAACATTTAGACCCCATTGGCGCGCTTTGTATGGTGTTTTTTCACATAGGATGGGCAAAACCTGTTCCGATAACCACAAGAAATTTAAACAATCCTAAAAAGGACTTTGCAATTATAGCGCTTGCCGGTCCTTTAGCAAACATAATAATATCTATGTTTTCCGCGTTTGTTTATCTTTTGTTGCTTTCAAGCTTTTCGGATGTATCGTTTGCAAATAAGTTTTTACTCTCACTAGTACAAAACACCTTAAATTTCTTTTATGTTTTTCACCTTATAAATATTGGTATCGCAATTTTTAACCTTATACCTATTCCGCCACTTGACGGATCACGTATACTTGCTGCATTTCTCCCCCCGAAGGCTTATTATACCTTCATGAATTATGAAAGAAAGCTTTATTATATTCTTATCGGCTGGCTTTTAATTGGAGATGTTGTATCGGGAATTCTTTTATCTATACCGTTTATTGCTTCAAATCCTGTTTTATCTGTAATAGCAACAATTATTTCCCTTTCGGATATTCTTGGGTTTGTTATAAGCGGATTATCTTCGCTTATGATGAAGCTTTGGCAATTAATTCCATTCCTTAATGTTTAAAACGGAGACATTTCAATGACAGAACAATTAACATATCGATTGGATCAATTTGAAGGTCCGCTCGATCTTTTATTGACTCTAATCAGCAAAAATAAAGTAAGTATCACTGACATACCAATTGCTATGATATGCGATCAGTATATGGAATATATAGAAGCAGCTCAGAGAATGGATCTCGACATCGCAAGCGAATTTATTGTTATGGCGAGTGAACTTATGCTTATAAAAAGCAAAATGCTTCTGCCGCATGAGGAAGGCACGGAAAACGACCCCCGACGCGAGATTGCAAATGCGCTTTTACTTTATCAGCAAGCCAAGCTTGCGGTAACAAAGTTGCGTCCTCTTTACGACGAATTCTCTTCAAGATTCGTCAAAGGAACGGATGATGTTCCGCCTGAAAAGGGACTGCCATTGAATCTGGACCCCAATCTTATGATAAAAGCCTTAAATTCCATTTTAAGAAGAATGCGAATTTCAGCGGCTGAGAAAAAACCTACGGATCTTGTAAACCCGCTTATTAAGCGTAAAATCGTATCGGTTGAGGAAAAGATCGAAGAAATATGCGCATTGCTTGAAGAACGTGATGAAGCATCTCTCTTCTTCCTTTTAAAAGATGCCGATTCCCGTTCCGAGCTTGTTGCAAGGTTTATGGGTATTCTTGAACTTATTAAAATACACAGAATAATGATAACAACCGTCCACTTTGTGGAAGACGTTGCAGAATATGACGCAGAGGGTCTTGAAATAAAATTCAGACTAAATCCGGACTATGTTCCGATTGAAGGCGCTGAAAGTGAATTTGATGCTCTGCCTACCGATAATACAGAAAAGGACGACCCCAAGGATGAGTGAATTAGAAAAAAGCACCATTGAAAATGAAACTCCCGAAGAACCCGAAAGAGTCATAATATTCGAAGAAGGACTGGAAGCTATATTATTTGCCGCAGGTCATCCCGTATCCTATGCAACGCTTGCAAGAGTTTTTGATATGACTCCTTCAAAGGTAAAGGATAAAATTTTCGAATATGCGATAAAATATAATGATCCAAAGGGATTTCCTCGCGGAGTATTGCTCCTGACCTATGCTGACGGATGCCAGCTCTGTACGAAGGAAAATTATCTGCACGAAATACGCGATGCACTTGGAATAAGAAAAAGCGGATCACTCTCCAGTGCTGCAATGGAAACTCTTGCAGTTGTCGCATACAATCAGCCTGTAACACGAGTTTTCGTTGATACGATAAGAAAAGTTGATTCATCATATGCGATGAACAGTTTGATTGACAGAGGTCTTATCGAATGCGTAGGACGTCTTGACGTTCCCGGAAGACCTATGCAATACGGTACTACGTCCGACTTTCTCCGTTGCTTCGGACTTCGTTCCATAGAAGAGCTTCCTTCGGCATCCGAAGAGCTTGTTAATATGTTTGAAAAGACTCGTGTAAAAGAAGAGTCCGAAATCAATCAAGACGAAGATCAGCTTACCATAAATGATTTGGAACAAGAAATCAAATCGCTTGCTAACAAAGAAAATACAGAATACATACAAGATCCTCTGCAACCAAAGACTGTATCGGAGAATACACAAGTCCAAGATTTAGAAGACGAACCGTCGGCAGAGGATGATATTCAAGATATCGATTAAGGAATTATATGTTAACGGGGATTTTATACTTGTTTTTCTCTTTGACAGCCTTTTTGATAATTTCAGAAATTATTACAATAAACCTATTTTATCAGAACAGCGAAACTCTAGTTGAATTTAATTTCACGATTTTTGCCGTGGCTTTAAACTTCAGCAAAGACAAAAAAAGGCACCAAAGACAAAAGTTAAAGCGTTTTAGATTATCCCCGTACGCTCTGAAAAAAATTGCATTTTACTTCATAAAAAAAAGCGAAATCATAATATATGATTTGGTTTCAAGTTTGCCATCAGAGGATCCTGCTACAGATTCACTAAGATACGGTATTTATAATTTATTTTTATCATCGCTTCTTGTTTTTGCTAAAGAAAACTCAAAAAAATTCAGCGCTGATAATATAATACTTGGATATTCAGACCATAATAAAACCGAGCTTATTTTTAAAGCACAATTCAAAATTTCACTTGTAAATATATTGATTTGTTCTATTATTTTTGTATTTTACAGCATAAGATCTGCTGTGAGCAAGAAAGCGAGGAAGTTATGGCAGAAAATAAAATGAGTGATATGATTCGCGCTTCTTTAGACGGTATAAAGGACTTTGCTGATGTTGATACCGTATTTGGAAAGGCTATTACCACTCCTAACGGTGTAACTGTAATACCTGTATCTAAAATATCAGTGGGATTTGCTACGGGAGGCTTAGACTTTCAAGCAAAACGTCCAATATCTCCTACTAATTTTGGCGGAGGAAGCGGTAGCGGTGTTTCTATTACTCCTGTTGCCTTTCTTACAGTAGGAGCAAATGCTGAAATCAATCTTATACCCATATCTTCGGGGCAAGCAACCTCGGTAGACAGAGCTTGCGATCTTATAGAAAGCTCTCCTGCTATAATTGAAAAGATAAAAAACGTATTTTCAGGCTGAAATTTCTTTAATTTCCAGAGCATATCAAATCTTCTTTGTGAAAAGATATAAAAAAAGGAGTTTTGATATGAAAAATCCAAAAGATCGTGTCATAACAGCAATATTGCTGCTGATAGTTCTCTTTATCTTGTATTCAATCGTCATTTATTCGTCTTCGGAAATTTCTGTAAGTGCTAAAGCTGCTGCTCTTTATGAACCTGTAACTAACAGTTTTCTGTTTACGAAGAACGCCGACGATAAGATGCCTATGGCAAGTACTACAAAAATTATGACAGCACTCGTTGCAATAGAAAATTTTCCGCTTGATAAAAAAGTAAGAGTAGATGATAAAGCAATAGGCATAGAAGGCTCTTCGCTTTATTTGAAACAAAACGAAACGTTGACTATGAGGGATCTCATAGCAGGTCTTATGCTAAGAAGCGCAAATGATGCCGCTGCAGCGATTGCATATGCTGTTGCAGGAGGAATTGAGGAATTTGCAGAGCTTATGAACTCAAGGGCATCTGAACTTGGTCTTAAGAACACTCATTTTATGAATCCGCACGGTCTTGACGATCCGCAACATTATACTACCGCAAAAGAACTTGCGATTCTGGCAGGTGAAGCCTTAAGAAATCAAACATTCAAAGATATAGTATCTGCAAAAACGCTAAATATAACAAACGAGGACGGGGAGGCACGTCTTGTTACGAATCACAACAAGCTGCTATCCTTATACGACGGAGCAATTGGTGTAAAAACCGGATTTACTAAAAAAAGCGGACGATGTCTAGTTGGCGCATGCGAACGAGACGGTCTTCAATTCATAACAGTTACAATTAACGCCCCTGACGATTGGAACGACCATTCAAGACTTTTCGATTACGGATATTCAAAGCTGGAGTTGCGACATATTGCTGCTCCCGGTGATTTTTCTTACAATATCCCAATCATTGGTGCGAATGAAGATTTTATAAAAATCAGCAATAACGAGTCATTTGCTCTCATCACCGAGAGAACCAAAGGAACGGTACAAACGCATATCAAACTAATGCGTTATGCTGCTTCGCCTATAACAAAAAACGAGATTATGGGTAAAGTTATATTTACATTAGACGGTGTATACATTGGTGAAATTAATCTTGTTGCTGAAAATGATGTTCCGGTAAAAGAAAAAGAAAATTTCTTCTCTAAATTCAAATAATACTTTAAAAGGAAAGACAGATGGAAAAAATCCGACTTCAAAAATTTATCTCCGATGCAGGAATTATGTCACGCAGAGCCGCGGAAGAAGAAATAAAAAACGGTAATATTTCAATTAACGGCCATATAGCTCCACTCGGAACAAAAGTTGACCCTTCCTCAGATACCGTTACTTATCGCGGTAAAAAGATCCTCTATAAAAAATCAGAGCATACGTATATTATGATGAACAAGCCGCGCGGATACCTTTCCAGCACTTTTGATGACCGAGGAAGAAAATGCGTTACCGATCTTTTGGAAGGGATAAATTCGAGAGTTTATCCAGTGGGAAGACTTGACCTTATATCCGAAGGTATGCTTTTACTCACAGATGACGGTGAACTGAAAAATAAACTTACGCATCCATCGTATTCCCTGCCGAAGCTTTACAGAGTTAAGGTTAGCGGTGAGGTATCTGAGGCTCAAATGGATATTCTCACTTCTCCGCTAGTTATCGACGGCTATAAAATCAGACCGGTTGACGTAAAAATACACAGCATCGACGAAAGCGGTACTGTCCTGAGAATGACGCTTTTTGAAGGAAGAAACAGGCAAATACGTAAAATGTGCGAGCAAGCGGATTTAACTGTTAAAAGACTTTCAAGACTTTCCATCGGAAATCTAAGCCTAGATGGATTAGCAGTAGGTAAATGGCGCCATCTTACACCCGAAGAAGTCGAATATTTAAAGAAATCAACAAGGAAAAAATCAAATGTTTAAAATTACTCCAGTACAAAATCAAACTCTTGCTAAAAAATATGCGAGCATCTGCCAGGTCGATTTAAAAGACGGAGCCTTTATCTATGCAATGACCGATATACAAAGCGGAGATATTATGGGAATATCGCAGTTCGAAATTTTTGGTGAATATGGGTACATATACAATCTTTCTTCAGCGCCCACCATTGATGATTTTGAAGCGATGTTCATACTTGGAAGACAAACAATGAATTTTATAGATTTATGCGGTGCGCATATATGTCGAGCATCCGCAAACATTGAAAAAAAACTGCTCTTAGCGATAGGCTTTAAGCCAGACTCTGATTCCTACTCATGTGATATGAGCGGAATGTTTGACGGAAGCCATTGCTCCGGTCACAAATAAAGTTAAAATAAAAATCGACAGCTCAATGCCTTCACGGTAAAAAGCTGTCGATTTTTCAACATAATTATTTAGTAAGCTTTTCAATCAAATCATTAAATAGCGCATCACGCTTAATATGGTAAACGTAAGCTATATTTTGACGTGAATCGTCAAACGAATATGTAAAATCGTATTCGCAAACAGGGGCGGCAACCAGTTTATAATTCATAAAATCGTTGTCGCCGGTCAGCCATGCAACAGCGGTAACATCCCATATAACTCTTGACCATGCTTTTCCTTGCTTGACATAACGTGAAACCTCTTGTTCAGAATGTGTCGTCAAGTATGTACAAAGTTCATTTTTACCGAAAAGTCTAGTTCTCATATCATCACCCGAAACGGTAAATGCGCTCACCACACCGTTACACGGAAATTGAACAACGGGAGCTTTGGAATCAAATATTACTCTTGCAGCAGCAACATCTTGAAACATATTAAATTCCTTAGTATTGGGCCACTCAAAGGAATGACCGCCCAACCATACAATAACTATCTTATCTGCTATATCAGGATTAATCAAAAGTGCAGACGCAACGTTGGTAATAGCTCCTATTGCTACTACATAAAGCGGATTTTCCGCAGTATAATCCATTGCTCTCTTTGCAAGATCCTCTGCTGCATCGGAAATAACAGGAGTTCTTTCATCCGAAAGATAGTTCACCGAGCCTTTAAATACGTAATTTTTCAAATTTTCTTCTTTCATTAGAGTAAGAATATTGAAAATTTCATTATAGCTTCTGACCATACCGTCTTCGGGAGAAGTTGAATTTTGATTATAAAAAGGTGCGGCATAAATCGCTTTAAGATTAATCTTATCACTGGAACGAATCATATATGCCAAGGCAAACTGATCGTCGATCTCGTTATAAGTATCGGTATCGATAACGGCATCGACAAGACCTTTAGGCGGTGTCAAAGCTTTCAAAAGATTTTCTTTTTTCATTTCAATACACCTCAATTTCTGTTTTCTCAAGTATAATATTTTATACTTGAAAAGTCAACACAGAGAACTATTTATTACCTGTCATTTTTTCTTGTTTTACCTTATGGTCGATAATATGTCTTGAAGCAAGTTCTCGTTTTACATCATCAACACTTATTCCCATCTCAAGCATCATCACCATTACATGATAAGCAAGATCTGCTATTTCATAAACAGTTTCCTCTTTATCTCCCGCCTTACTTGCTATTATCACCTCAGTAGACTCTTCACCTATCTTCTTAAGCATTTTATCTAAGCCTTTTTGGAACAGATAAGTCGTATATGAACCTTCAGGGAGCTCTTTTTTTCGTTGCGCCAGCAAGTCATAAAGTCCGTCCATAGAAAAGGGGCTTCGCTCACTGCTTTCGAATACAAGATTGTTAAAGCAAGAATCTGCGCCTGTATGGCATGCGGGACCGTCTTTTTCTACTAAAACCACAAGAGCATCATTATCGCAATCAGCTGTAATTGATACTATGTGCTGATAATTTCCGCTGGTTTCTCCTTTTAGCCAAAGCTCGCTGCGCGAACGGCTGTAAAAGCAGGTAAGCTCACGTTCCATTGAAATTTTAAGACTATCTTTATTCATATATGCCAAAGTTAACACTTTTTTCGTATCAGCATCTACAACAATAGCTGGAATAAGTCCTTTTTCATCGAATTTAAGCTCATCAATATTTATCATAATCACAATTACTCCTAAACTAGATTATCTGACCGTCACACCGTTTTGACAGAGCAACTTTTTTACATCGGGAATTGTTACCTCTCCAAAATGGAATATAGACGCTGCAAGACCGGCATCAATATCGGGAATTTCCTTGAAAAGAGTTACAAAATCAGCAGCACAGCCTGCCCCCCCGGACGCAATAACCGGAACATTCACGTTTTGGCATACCAAACGAAGCAATTCAATATCGAATCCTTGTTTCACCCCGTCAGTATCAATTGAATTAACTACAACTTCACCTGCTCCATTATTTACGCAACGCTTTATCCATTCTATTGCCTCAAGTCCGGTATCTTCCCTTCCGCCCTTTGCGAAAACACGAAATTCACCGTCAACGCGTTTCACGTCAACTGAAATTACAACACATTGATTTCCGTATTTTTTTGCAGCTTCGGAAATAAGGTCAGGATTTTTGATAGCACCGGAATTGACGCTTACCTTATCTGCACCGCATTTTAAAACTCTGTCAAAATCTTCGAGCGTATTTATTCCTCCCCCGACTGTGAGGGGTATAAATATATGTTCAGCAACTCGCTTCAAGCTGTCAGTAAAAAGCTTTCTTCCCTCATCGGATGCCGTAATATCATAAAAAACCAACTCATCGGCACCTGCGTCGCTATAATATTTTCCAAGCACTTCAGGGCTGGAAACATCGTTAATATTTTTAAAATTGACGCCCTTGACAACCCTTCCGTCTCTGACGTCCAAGCATGGTATTATCCTTTTGGTAATCATTTTGCCACCTTTATAGCTTCTCGTAAATCGATTGCGCCTGTATAATACGCTTTTCCTATTATAGCTCCGTAAACATTCATTTCACGTAAAGCTTTAACATCATCGATGGTGCTGATGCCGCCGGAGGCCACGATGTTTATATCAAAACGCCGTGAAAGCTCAAGATACAGCTCGCGGTTAGTTCCCTGTAATGCGCCATCTTTGGATATATCTGTGCAAATAATGGTCTTTACACCCAGTTTTTTCATTTTTTCACAGAATTCAAAGCATGTACATTCGGATTTTTCAATCCAACCCTTTATCGCAACAAATCCATCCTTAATATCAACACCTACTGCAATTCGTTCACCGAACTGCGCAAGTGCTTCCTTTAAAAAATCTTCATCGGTAACAGCTGCAGTTCCTAAAATCACCCTGCCGACACCGGCATCTAAATATTTTTTGACAGCATCCATAGAACGAATACCGCCACCAATTTCAGTAAAAAGCGACGTTGTTTCTAGAATCTTTTTTACTACTTCAAAATTAGGCGTCGTTCCATCCTTTGCGCCTTCAAGATCAACCAAATGAATAAATTCGGCACCGCAGTCCTCAAAATCCTTTGCGACCCGAGAAGGATTGTCGCTGTACACAGTCATTTGACTGTAATCACCTTTATATAATCTTACCGCACATCCGCCATACAGATCAATCGCGGGAAAAATCTTCATAACAATATCATTCTCCTGTCTCGCAAAAACCGCGCAAAATCGAAAGACCTACTTTACCGCTTTTTTCCGGATGGAACTGGCAACCGTATATATTTCCTTTTGCCACAGCTGCTGTTAACTCTTTTCCGTACTCAGCTGTTGCCGCAAGGCTTTCATCACATCCTTCCGCGTAATATGAATGCACAAAGTAAACGCAATCTCCGTTATTGATGTATTTGAACAACGGGGTGTCTTTCTTTATTATCAATGCATTCCATCCTATATGAGGAATTTTATAGCTTTCGGGAATCTTATCTTTCATTCCAACAACCGAACCCTTTAAAAGTCCAAGACCGTCATGAACACCGTACTCATAGCTTTTTTCAAACAAAAGTTGCATTCCAAGACATATACCAAGAAGAGGCTTGCCGGCAAGTGCTTCAGCTATTATCACTTTATCAAGGCCTGAATCACGTAGCTTTATTGCCGCATCTCCAAACGCGCCTACGCCCGGTAAAACCAACTTGTCAGCACTTTTTATAACATCCTCGTCAGACGTTACTACTATATCAGCACCTATCGCCTTAAAAGAAGAAACAAGCGAAAAAAGATTTCCTACGCCGTAATCAATTACCGCAATCATCAAAGAACTCCTTTAGTAGATGGAACTTCATTGGCAAAATCTTTGTTTATGGAAACTGCCTCTGAAAGAGCACGGGCAAATGATTTAAACGCACCCTCAATAATATGATGACTGTTTTTTCCGTCAATCTGCTTTATATGTAACGTAATACCGCTGTGACGCACAAACGCGGCAAAAAATTCTTCCGTAAGCTCTGTATCGAAATCGCCAACCTTCTTGGATGGAATATCAAGTGAATACGCAAGATAACCTCTACCGCTGATATCAATAGCCGTCAATATCAAGGCATCGTCCATAGGAATTATAGCATTTCCGTAACGTCTAATTCCCTTCATATCCGCAAGAGCGCACTTAATTGCATCTCCTAAAACAATTGCAATGTCCTCAACTGTGTGATGATAATCTACTGAAGTATCGCCTACGCATGAAACTTCCAAATCTATTCTTGAGTGGCATGAGAACAAATTTAGCATATGATCAAGAAAACCGCATCCGGTATTAACAGAAGCATTGCCACAACCGTCAAGATTTATGCTCAGCTTTATATCGGTTTCGTTAGTTTTACGACTTATTTGTGCAATTCTCATTATTTTATTTCTCCCAAAATTTCTTTTACTTTCATCAAGAAAATATCCATTTCCTCTTTGCTTCCGATGGTAATACGATTATAATCGGAAATTCTTTCCTTGTCAAAATGACGAATTAAAACACCTTTATCCTTAAGCTTGAGATAAAGCTTTTTTCCCGAAATCTTATTACTGCTTGCAAATATGAAGTTAGCATTCGAGTCAAGTACCTCAAATCCAAGCCTTTTAAGTTCTTTTACAGTATATTCGCGAGTATTGATAATCCGTCTGCAATTATCCATATAATAATCATTCTCCATTATGGCAGCGCAGCCTGCCACCTGAGTGAGTCTGTTTATATTATACGGATTCGTTGAGTACTTAATTTTTTCGAGGTCTTCAATCAGTTTTTCATTTGCAATAGCAAATCCAAGTCTTGCCCCCGCCATACTTCTAGACTTAGAAAACGTTTGAACGCAAATGAGATTATCATACTTATTGACAAGCGAAACACAGCTTTTAGCACCAAAATCAACGTAAGCTTCATCTATAAGAACAACGCTGTCAGAATTCGATGATATTATTTTTTCTATTTCCGCAAAGGGTGCTTCAAGACCGGTCGGAGCATTCGGATTAGCTATTACAACAAGCTTGTTTTTTCCACAAAACGCATCTACATCAATTGTAAAATCTTCTTTAAGAGGAATAAATTCCGCTTCTATTCCGTAAAGATCGGCAAAAACACTGTAAAATCCATAGGTAATATCGGGAAAAGCAGCTCCGTTATCGCCATATGCCATAAATGAAAAATTAAGTATATCGTCCGAACCGTTTGAAAGAAAAACATTTTTATCCGCGACACCGTAAAGAGATGCAATAGACGATCTTAATTTTTTACATTCGGGATCGCAATAAAGTCTTAAATCTTTTACCTCATCTTCATTTATTGCCTTAATAACCATTGGCGACGGTGGATACGGAGACTCGTTTGTATTAAGCTTTATGTATCGCTTATCTTTCGGTTGTTCACCGGGGATATATGCCTTTAAGGCGGATATTTGTTTGTTTAAAAATTTGCTCATTTTTCTTCGTTCTCAAATCTTATAGTAGCGCTTATTGCATGAGCGGTAAGGCCTTCTTTTTCAGCAAAGTATGCAACGTTATCAGCAACACGCGAAAGCGCATTTTTTGTGTAGTACGTGTATTGACTCTTCTTAACAAAGTCATCGACAGAAAGCGGGCTTGAAAATCTTGCGGTTCCCGATGTGGGAAGCGTATGATTTGGACCTGCAAAGTAATCTCCCAAAGCCTCCGGGCAATATCTTCCCATAAAAATACTGCCGGCATTATTAATTTTGTCAAGATAGTCAAACGGATTGTCTACGCAAAGTTCAAGATGCTCTGAAGCAATCTCATTTGCCACGTCTATAACATCTTCAAGATTATCAGCTATAATGATTTTGCCGTTGTTATCAATCGAAGAGCGCGCTATTTCTTCTCTTGGAAGCACTTTGAGTTGCTTTTCTATCTCGTCTCTGACTTCATACGCAAGTTTTTCTGAATCGGTAACCAAAACTGCGCTTGCCATTTTATCATGCTCTGCCTGCGACAAAAGATCTGCCGCAACATATCTTGCATCGCTCTTACCGTCTGCAATAACCAAAATCTCGCTTGGACCGGCAATCATATCAATGGCAACCTTTCCAAACACCTGGCGTTTTGCTTCCGCAACAAATGCATTTCCGGGACCCACTATTTTATCTACCTTAGGCACGGATTCAGTACCGTATGCCAATGCCGCCACAGCTTGGGCACCTCCGACCTTGAATATACGATCAACGCCTGCTATCTTGGCAGCTGCTAAAATTACAGGATTTATCTTTCCGTCAGCAGAAGGCGGAGTCGTAATGCATATTTCTTTGCAACCTGCTATTTTTGCAGGAATACTATCCATAAGCACCGTGGACGGATACGCAGCAGTTCCTCCGGGAACGTAAAGTCCCACGCGCTCTATAGGAGTTACCTTTTGCCCGGTGATAACACCTTCTTGCTCACTTATTATAAAGCTGTTGCGAACTTGTTTTTTATGAAAGTCGAATATATTAGCTGCCGCCTCGCGGATTATCTCTATAAATTTGGGCTCTACAGTTCTGAATGCCTCATCAATTTCAGCCTCGCTGACTTCAAGCTCTGATAAATTTGCCTTATCAAACTTTGCGCAATATTCAAAAAGTGCCCTGTCGCCATTGTTTTTGACGTTTTCTATTATTTCTTTAACAACATCTGAAACATCATATTTGGTTTCGCATCTTTCAAATATCTCCGAAGGGCTGACTTCGCCGTATTTCATTATTTTAATCATTATTATTTACCTCTTTAAAAAGACCGTCTCTGATCTTTTCAATTCCCGCAGTCTTGAAGTTATATGAAGCTTTATTGGCTATAAGTCTTGCGCTTATACTCTCAATAGTTTCACGCGGCTCAAGATTATTTTCAACAAGAGTTTTTCCTGTCTCCACAATATCAACTATAACATCGGACAGCCCCAAAATCGGTGCAAGCTCTATCGAACCGTTTAGATGTATGATATCTATATCCCTACATTTTCCGGAATAGTAATTCTTCGCTATATTGGAAAACTTTGTAGCCACTCGGAGTGTTTTTGATGTATCATCAATGAAATCTATTTTGGACGCAACTACCATTCTGCATTTTCCGATATTTAAATCTAAAAGCTCATAAACATCAGGCTCGTATTCAAGCAAAATATCCTTACCCGCAACTCCTATATCAGCAGCTCCGCGCTCAACATAAATAGAGACATCGGAAGGCTTTACCCAGAAAAATCTGATTTTCTTTTCCGGATTTTCAAATATAAGTTTACGATTTGGCTCTTTTATCGAAGGACATTCGAATCCAGCTTCTTCAAACATAGCGTAAACTTTTTCACCGAGTCTGCCTTTAGGAAGTGCTATATTTACAAAATCATCAGAATCGGATTGCTCCTTATCTTCCTTCAAGCGCTCAAGCATATCGAGATAAACCGCGAAACCGATAGCTTTAGAATCGCGTCCCATTCGCTTCATAAGCCCGTCATATCTTCCGCCTGCCAAAACACGTGAGCCTATTCCGCTGATATAACCCTTAAATACTATACCGCTGTAATATCCCGCATGCCCTACTATTGAAAAATCGATGTTTATATGCTTGCCATAACCCTTGTTTTTCAGTTCATTAAAAAGATTGAAAAGCTCAGAAAAATTAGATTTGCTTACCTCACCCTTACAAGCTTTTTTTGCGTCATTTAATGCATCTTCCGCATTTAAATAATTTTTAACAAGGAATTTAAGCGATAAAAACTGTTCATCATTGCAAACAGATTGTAAAAGCCCCTCATTTTTCTCAGAAATTGCACGAATTGCCGCATCTGCATTAACACCGCGTAGCATTTGCTCTTCAATAAGTGAATTTACAAATCCAATATGAGATATACCTACCGAATAATCACTCGAAATCAAAGAAAGACTTTTTAATGCCAGACTCACGACCTCAAGAGTGTGCTCATCTCCAATATCTCCGATACATTCAAGTCCTGTTTGCATGATTTCTTTATAATCATGCGAACTCTCGGATATACGGTAAACATTTTCGCTATAATAAAATTTCTCAACGCTTTCAGGATCTGTTTTTGAGTTTTTTATTATAGAAAGCGTTACATCAGGCTTGAGGGCCAAAAGTTTTCCGTTCGTATCATTAAACGTTATAACACCGTCTGACACGAGGAAATCCTTGTTTCTGGAATACAAGTCGTATTCCTCAAATTTGCTCATTTTAAATTTAACGTAACCGTTATCGGTATAGAGCTTGCGAAGCGCAAAAACAGCTCTCTCATCATTCCTTAATATGCTTTCATCAATTCTGTTCATCGTTGGCCTTCAGTCTTTCTATAATAGTTTGGTATCCTCCCGTACCGTAATTAAGAGCACGGCTTACACGGCAAATAGTTGCAGTGCTGGCACCTGTTTGTTTGTTTATGTCATTATAGCTTTCGCCTTCGCAAAGAGCACAAGCGACGTCTAATCTTTGCACCAATGCATCGAGTTCTTGAATAGTGCATATATCATCAAAGAATTTAGAGCATTCATCTTTATCCTTCAGTGATAAAATTGCTTGATATAATTTTTCTTTGTCCGTAATATTTTTCTTTATCATCATTTCCGCTCCTATCTGAACACTTTAACAGTTTATCACATCACCGCACTAAAGTCAATACAAAAATGACATTTTTTTGTTTTATTTCAAAAAATTAATCTACACAGCGTTCATTAAGCTTAAAACGATACTCCCGATAGAATTCTTCATACCTTCCCTCATCGAGCGCATCACGTATTTTTTGCATAAGCTCATTATAGAAATACAAATTATGAAGCACCGCAAGACGCATACCCAAAGCTTCTTTTGCTTTGAAAAGATGACGTATATATGAACGAGAATAATTTTTGCATGCCGGGCAAGAGCAACTTTTTGATATGGGAGCAGGATCTGCGAAATACTGTTCATTATTTATATTAATCTTACCTTCCCACGTAAAAAGATTGCCATGTCTTGCATTACGGCTGGGCATAACACAGTCAAAGAAATCAACGCCTCTATAGACCGCTTCTATTATATTTTGAGGTGTTCCAACACCCATAAGATAACGAGGCTTATCAACAGGCATATAAGGCTCAACAGTCTCGATTATGTCATACATAGTATCCGCATCTTCTCCGACTGCAAGTCCGCCTATTGCATATCCATCGCATTCTATTTGCGATATCGCCTGCATGTTTGCAATACGTAAATCTTTATATGTTCCGCCTTGATTTATGCCGAACAGCATCTGATGAGGATTGACGGTTCCTTCGCATGCATTGAGTCTATCAAGCTCTGTTCGACACCGTTTGAGCCAGCGCACAGTTCTCTCCTGTGAAGCTTTTACATATTGATACGGAGCAGGATTTTCTACACATTCATCAAATGCCATCGCAATAGTAGAGCCGAGATGAGACTGAATTCGCATTGATTCCTCAGGGCCCATGAATATTTTTTTGCCGTCAACGTGTGAATTAAACTGAACGCCTTGCTCAGTGATTTTCCTGAGCTTTGCCAATGAGAAGACCTGAAATCCTCCCGAATCGGTAAGTATTGGTCTATCCCAGTTAAAGAACTTATGAAGTCCTCCCATTCTATAAATAAGCTCATCTGTCGGACGAACATGAAGATGATAAGTATTTGAAAGTTCAACTTGGCATTTAACCTCGTGCAAATCCATAGTTGAAATACCGCCCTTTATAGCAGCCGAAGTACCGACATTCATAAAAACAGGTGTCTCAATAGTTCCGTGCACGGTTTCAAACCTTGCCCGTCGTGCTTTTCCTTCCGTTTTTAATAAAGTAAATTTTCCCATTTAATACTCCTCATTTTATGCGCTCAAACTGCCTGTCAAGCTCACTCTTCTTTAGTTTATAGGCTATAGGTCTTCCGTGAGGACAAACAGTTATGTCAGGAATTTTTAATACCTTTTCTATAAGCCACTCCGTGATTGCTTTATCATAAATTCTGCCACCTTTAATGGCAGCCTTACAAGCAACACTGTACAATGCTTTTTCCATTCTTATATTCTCTGTATTTTCCGGTGTACCTCTGCCCTTTAATATATCGTCAAGCATACCGACAAAAAGATCTTCTGCGTCAGACGCCGCTACCGATGCCGGTATCGCGGTAATATCAACTGATTTTTCATTTTCCGAAAATTCAAAGCCAATCGACTCAAAATCCTTTCGGTACTCTTTGGCGGTCGATACTTCATCAAATGTAAGAAGCACCGTTATAGGCAAAAGCAATTTTTGAGATGAAATCTTTTTATCATTATTTCTGCCTTGTTTTAAATCTTCAAATACAACTCTTTCATGTGCTGCGTGTTTATCTATAATCAAAAGTTCGCCTTCGTATTCAATTATAATATAGCAGTTGAAAGCTTCTCCTATGTACTTATAGAGAGAACTGTTTTTATCATCCTCAGCCGTTCTGCTTATATATTCGGGTGATTTCAAATCGTTATAAATCTGAGGTTCGGATTGTTGATAACGTCTCAAAAGATCAACCGATTCATGAGGAGTCATCTCACTAAATGATTGAGCATTGGATTTCTTCTCGGACGAAAAATTCGCCCCTGCACCGCTTCTCACATATAAAGTTTCCTCTAGATTTATATCTTTCCTATCCCCTTCTTTTCGAGTGTTTTTATCCAATGAGCGCTCATTATTATAGGATTGATATCTGTTATATTTTTCCGAACTATCGAAATGTCTTTCGTAACGTTTTTCTGTATTTAAAGAAATCTGTTCTCCTTTTGTATCCGTACCTATCGGAACAAAAGCATTTACTGGATTATACTCGCTTTTCTTTGAAAGCGACATCTCAGGACGGTATTCACTTTCTTCAAGAGCGCTCTTAACCGTATAATATACAGCTTCAAAAACTTTACGCTCATCCGAAAACTTCACTTCGAGCTTTGCCGGGTGCACGTTTACGTCTACTATTCCGGGACTCATTTCAATGAATAATGCGCACGCAGGAAAATGCTCTGAGGCTATATAAGACGTATATGCTTTTTCAATAGCGGCTTGTGCCGTCAAGCTCTTTACATATCTTCCGTTTATAAAAATATTTTCAAGGTTTCTATTTTTTCTTACGTTATCGCTTCTTCCTATATATCCTGAAACCTTTATTCCGTCTGCAATTCCCTCCGCTTTTATCATTTTCGATGCAAAATCTTTACCGAAAATAGCGCGAATTGTATTTATTAGCTTGGAATCTCCTGGTGTTTTGAACTTTTCTTCGCCATCAATAAGAAGTTGAATTGATATATCAGGACGTGACAAGGCAATCTTTTCAACCAATGCCGCAACATTCATTGCCTCCGTTGCATCCTTCTTCAAGAATTTTCTTCTAGCAGGAACGTTAAAAAACAAATTTTCGACAACGACCGTCGTACCGTCCGACGTTCCGACCTCACTTATATCAATAACTCTTCCGCCTTCAGCGGTCAACATATATCCAATAGGAGATTTTTGAGTTTTTGTGATTATTGTAACCTCTGAGACCGAGCTTATTGCCGCAAGAGCTTCACCGCGAAATCCCAAAGTCATAATTGTATTCAGGTCTTCCCTCTCGCGGATCTTACTTGTCGCGTGACGCTTAAGTGAGACAGGAAGGTCTTCCTTCTCGATTCCGCATCCGTTGTCGGAAACTCTTATGAGCGCAACTCCACCGCGCTTTATCTCGGCAACAATCTGCGTAGCGCCTGCATCTATAGAATTCTCTATAAGCTCCTTTAGTACGGAAGAAGGTCGTTCAACAACCTCACCTGCTGCTATTAAGTTTGCTATCTCAAAACTTAAAACGTTAATTTTTCCCATGGATTCTCCCCAAGGCAAAGCGATAGCGCTTGCCGCTTTTTATGAATTAATTAATCGGAAAGCATCTTTTTAAGCTCAAAAACAAGATTCATAGCTTCAATGGGAGTCATTGTATTTATGTCGCACGATTTAATTTTTTCGGCAACCTCTCCCTCTCTTGACACTGTAATTTCCGAAAACAGATCGAAAGTCTCCGTTTGCTTTGTTTCTTTTATTATATAGCCCTTACCTGTTGTTTCTATCTCGGCAAGAATTTCTCTCGCTCTCTTTACAACCTCGTTGGGAACACCGGCGAGCTTCGCTACCTCAATTCCGTATGAGTCATCGGTACCGCCTCTTACGATTTTTCTGAGGAAGGTTATTGAATCGCCTCTTTTCTTGGCTGCAATATTATAGTTGACGACGCCTTCCAATTCGTTCTCCATTGAAGTCAACTCGTGATAGTGAGTAGCAAATAACGTCTTTGCGCCAATCTTCTTTGAGTGTGTATATTCCACAACGGCTTTTGCGATTGACATTCCGTCATATGTACTCGTTCCGCGTCCTACCTCATCGTATATAATAAGTGAGCGTTTGGTGGCGTTTTTAAGAATTGATGCAACCTCGTTCATTTCGAGCATAAATGTCGATTGACCTGATGCCAGATCATCAGATGCGCCCACTCGTGTAAACAACTTGTCCACAATACCTATTTTTGCATCTCTTGCAGGAACGAAAGAGCCTATTTGTGCCATTATCGTGATAATCGCGACCTGCCTCATATAGGTAGATTTACCAGCCATATTCGGACCGGTAATCATCATAACTCTGTCAGTCTCGGTGTTAAGCTTTGTATCGTTGGGAACAAAGTAACTGTCTGTCACAAATTTTTCAACAACCGGGTGTCTGCCGTCTTTTATTATAATATCGGTGGACAAATCTATTTCAGGACATACGTATCCATTCTTGCTAGATACCTCTGCAAGCGAACGGTAAACATCAAGCTCAGCAACAAGTGATGCGCTTTTTCTTATACGCTCGGAATTATCTGACACAATTTGGCGAATTTTTGTGAACAATTCAAATTCAAGCGTTACTATCTTCTCTTCCGCTCCAAGAATGGTTGTTTCCATCTCCTTGAGCTCCTGCGTTATATATCTTTCGCAGTTAGTGAGTGTCTGACGTCTTATATATCTGTCCGGAACATCATTGATAAATGACTTAGATACCTCTATGTAGTAACCGAACACCTTGTTATACGCGACCTTCAAGGTCTTAATTCCTGTTGCATCCTTTTCTCTTTGCTCAATTGATGCCATTATTTCAGCACCGTTATCTCTTATAGAACGGTAGTAATCTATATCTCTATCGAATCCCTCTCTTATCATACCGCCTTCTCTTACAGTAAACGGTGGTGTGTCAACAATTGCGTCACCGAGAAGTCCTGCTATGTCATCAAGAGTGTCAAGATTTTTGTATATTTCCTTAATCGAATCACTCTTGAGCTCGGAAATAATATTCTTAACCTTAGGAAGAATTGAAATGCTTTGGTATATTGCACGAAGATCCTTTGCGTTCGCAGACCCATATACGGCTCTTGCCGTAAGCCTTTCAATATCAAGAACACCTGAAAAAAGCTCTGAAATATCGTCTGATACAATTCTGTTTTTCACGAAATCGTTTACCGCAGAATGTCGCCTTGTGATTGTCGCAGGATTGATAAGGGGCTTGAGTATCCAACTTCGAAGAAGTCTTGCTCCCATCGCAGTCTTCGTTTTATCGAGAACCCACAAAAGAGAACCCTTCTTTTCTTTCGTTCTCATAGACTCAACAAGCTCAAGGTTTCGTCTTGTATTCATATCAATCTCAAGGTATTTCCCCTTAGAGTAAACGTTAATATCTCTTACAAAAGAGACCTCGCACATTTGAGTTTCTTTTATATACTGCAAAAGCGCTCCGACCGCCATAACCATTTCAGGAGTCGTAAGCTTGTCATACTCATTATGGAATACGAGCTTTACTCTCTCTTTAGCTTTATCATAGTCAAAAAGGTGCTTAGCTGAAACTTCTGTTACCGCTCCGAATTTATCTTTAACAAAATCCAAAACAGACGCGCATTCTTTTTCACTGACATTTATTACGACCTCGGAAGGCTGATAGGTTGCAAGCTCATTATAAAGAGTATTTTTATCGTCTTCAGATGTTATTTGAGTTGCAGATATCTCTCCTGTAGAAATATCCGCAAAAGCAACAGATACACCGCTATTGCCGTAGCAAAGAGCACACAAATAATTATTCTTACTTTCATTGAGCAGCGTATTATCTGTTATCGTGCCGGGAGTAACAACGCGCGTTACCTCACGCTTTACAAGTCCGTTTGCTGCTTTTGGATCTTCAACCTGCTCGCAAACCGCAACCTTAAATCCCTTTTCAACAAGCCTTCCGATGTACACGTCAGCCTTATGGAAAGGCACTCCGCACATTGCCGCACGTTTTCCCTCACCGCAATCTCTTGCGGTAAGAGTGAGCTCAAGCTCCTTTGATGCTACTATAGCATCCTCGAAGAAGCATTCGTAAAAATCACCGAGTCGGTACATAAGAATATAGCTTTCATAAGCATTCTTAACCTCAAGATACTGCTTCATCATAGGAGTGACTGTATTCAGTTCGCTTCTCTTATTAAGAATTTCTGCCATTTTGGCATACCTCGCTTCATATATTCAACATCAAAATTAATGGCAACCGCTGCAAGTAGAGCAATCATGCGTACAGTTTGAAGGACGCTCACCCGTTATGCAAAATTTTATTTCGGCATTCACGCTAGCCATAAGATCATTCATCGCTTTTTGAGCATTAGCGAATTCTACGTATATTGGATTTTCGCATATCTCGTGCGTAAGCTCTTCTATTCTTGCGCGGAGATCTGCTATGACCTTCTGATCCACCTCAGATGTTTCTTTTGAAAACTCTTCTCCGAGAAGCTTTCTCTCGGTTTCATATTCGCTCATTTTAGCCTGAAGTGCCGCATCGCTTTCATATGCGTTCTTTGCAGCCTCCAAATTTTTGATTTCGTCGCTTTTGGCAATCTCTTCACCAAGCGAATGTGCAAGCTCAATTATTTTAGTCATAATTTTTTCTCCTATTCTAGGTTGTTTTGGCAAATAAATCGTAAGCGCCTGCCCTCTCTATTTCGACTTCGACAAACTCACCGATTTTATTTTTATCAGATTTAAAATGCACAAGTTTATTACTTGAGGTCCGAGCTGTATAAGTATTTTCATCCGCTTTCTTTGAAACAGAATCAACCAAAACTCGTTCTCTTTTTCCAACGTAAGGCAGATTCATTTCGTAAGAAATTACATCCTGCAATGCAAGAAGCTCCTTCATACGCTTATTTTTAATCTCATTACTTACGGTATCAGTCATCAAAGCGGCTCGAGTACCCTCGCGAGGAGAGTATATAAAACTGTATACCACATCAAAGCGAACCGATTTGAGAATTTCCATGGTTCTTTGGAAATCTTCATCGCTTTCCGAGGGGAATCCTATGATAACATCTGTAGAAAGAGCTATATTCGGAATTGCTTTGCGTAGCTTTTTGACAAGCGTAAGATACTGTTCTGAATTATAGGTTCTGTTCATCTCTTTCAAAATCTTATCGCTTCCCGATTGAAGCGGAAGATGGAAGAACGGAGCTATTTTACCGGTATAACGTCCCATTACCGATATAAGTTCATCGGAAGCATCTTTTGGATGGCTCGTCATAAACCGTATTATAAAATCTCCGGAAATTTTTGCTATTGATTCCAAAAGCTCTGCAAAGGACATATCCGACTTATAAGAATTTACATTCTGACCGAGAAGAGTTATTTCTTTTACGCCTTCGGAAACCAGCTCTCGGCACTCGTTTATAATATGCGAGCTTTCTCTGCTTCTCTCTCTGCCTCTGACGTAAGGAACAATACAGTATGAGCAAAAATTATTGCATCCGTACATTATCGATACCCACGCTTTATGACCCCCAATACGATGCACAGGAGAGCCTTCGACAATATTTCCTACATCCTCACCAATAATAAAACTGCGTTTATTTTCTTCAATATAACGAAGTGTTAAAAGAGGAAGATTATGGAGCATATTTGGCTCGATTGTAAAGCTGACGTAATGAAAATCCTTTTTCAGCTTTTCGCATATTCCCTTTTCGGCTGCCATACAACCGAGTACACCTATAATCAGCGACTGATTTTTCTTTTTTAAAGCCCTGAAATTGCCAAGCATAGAAAGCGCTTTCATTTCCGCATGAGCGCGGATAGCGCACGTGTTCATAAGAATAAGATCGCATTCCTCATAATTATCCGAAAGCGTATATCCCATATCCAGAACAATACCGCGTATTTTTTCACTGTCCGCTTCATTTTGCTGGCAACCGAAGGTCATAACGTAGGCGCGAAGTCCAAGCGGTAAAGCATGTGCCCGTACTCTGTCCGCCAATTCCTTATAACCGGTATCATTAATACTAAGAATCATTTCTTTAACCTTAAGGTTTTATTTTTACAAAAGCAAGGGATGCGACAAAAAAGTCAGTATCCTTCGCACTATATTACTTGTTTAAAATCAGACTATCCGTTTTTGTTGAAAAATTTCATTTTATTTGCAAGCTTTTCAGGAGAAAGTCCAAGATAATCGTAAAGATCGCATATTTTATCTGGAATTGCAAAATTATCATCAATTGCGCAAATATCATATTCGATATCCGATAAATCCTTTTTCGCACTCAAAATATGCTTTGTTATCATTGCAAAGCCTCCATTGAGGATGCCTTCTTCAACAAACAGAACTCGCTTTGATCCCTTTATAAGCTGTGCTATCTTTGACGATGACTCGGAATATGGCTTGAGCTTCTCTACGAGTATAGTACCTACAGAATATCCTTCATCACAGAGAATTTTTTCTGCCTCAAGAACCTTTGCTGTTATATTTCCATAGCTGACAAAAACATATTCAGGTACCTCAGTTGCAGAATAATTGGCTCTTACGCCAAAGTCCGAATAATCAGCCTCTTTATAAAAGCTTTCCTTGATGGATCTTATCTGCGGTCCGTTAGAATATCTTATTGCCACAGGGCCTTTTGAATTCTTACTTAAATTTATCGCCTCGCAAAGCGATCCGTAGCTAACCGGTGCTATGATTTCTACATTTGGTATATGTGATAAGAATGAAACGTCAAAAATACCGTGATGCGTTGCGCCGTCCGATATAGCAAGACTTGCTCTGTCTATCATTATTTTTACGGGCAAATTCTGAAGTGCTATATCATGTATTATATTGTCATAGCCTCGCTGAAGAAATGTAGAATATATCGCGCAATAAGGCTTAAGTCCTGAAGCGGCAAGCCCTGCCGAAAAGGTTAAAGCGTGCTCCTCTGCGATACCTACGTCGAAATAACGGTCCGGATATTGTTTGCCAAAGGAGTCAAGACCTGTGCCTATTCCCATCGCGGCGGTAATAGCTACAATATCCTCATCTTCCTTTGCCAGATTTATAAGCTCGTCCGCAAAAACTCCGTGTAATGTCTTTTGTTCTGCACCTGAGGGTGTAACACTGTGAAAATCATCAGGCGAAGCCTCTGCAGGCTTATATCCTTTTCCCTTCTTGGTATAAGCGTGGATTACTGAAGTCGGAGGCCAAGCGGTC
>JAZRHO010000016.1:0-10300 GCA_045644805.1 Eubacteriales bacterium
TGAGCGAGCATCTTGGGGCTGGTGAGGTCGTTGATAGCAACGATCTGGTAACCCTTTGCGCCGAACATCTGTCTGAACGCAAGGCGTCCGATACGGCCAAAGCCGTTAATTGCAACTTTTACGTTTGCCATTTTTGAAAATCCTCCAAAAAATAATATTTGTTTTTTACGCGCCTATCATTATATCACAATTTTTTTGAATATACAATACTTTTGATATAAATTTATCAATTTTTATTCAGTTTTCGCAAAAATCACGTCTTTTTTGCCTGCTTTTCAGCACTTTTACGCATTTTTCCGCGCTCTTTTGAAGAATAATGCATAAATGCAAAAAGTCTTGGTAGGCGCTTTATCCGCCCGGGCTCGCGCAAAAGCCTGAAGACCCATTCGCAGCCCATCTTGCGAAACATACGCGGAGCGCGCGCTATATCCCCCGAATATACGTTGACAGAGCCCCCAAGTGCAACGAAAAGTGCCCACGGAGCACACACCTTTATCCTTTTAATAAATATCTCCTGCTTTGGTGAGCCGAGACATACGAAAACTATATCCGGCCGATGCTCCCGGAGAAGCGAAATTATCTTTTCCGCAGAGTAGCTATATCCGTCATGAGCAAAGGCTCGCGAAGCAAGCGGATGGCGCGCGAGAAGATTATTCATAGCTCTCTCGGCAACACCGCGCTTACCGCCAATAATAGCAAGCCGCACCGGCTTTACTTCAAGAAGCGCCTCTCCAAGCTCCACTCCCGGGAATCTTTCGTTTTCAATGCCCATTCTCCGCAGAGCACGCTCCACCCCTACACCGTCGGGAATGCAAAGAGAATCCGAAAGTGCCTCGTAAAGCTCGTTGTCCTTCGTCGCGTTATATAGTATTTCGGGATTAACGGTCGATATAGCACCGCCACTTCCGATGAGAGAAGCGCACCTTTCGTAAAGCTCCCCTCTTCTCCCCGCCGCTATCTTAAGTCCGAAAATCTCAGCGTTCTTTAGCATAAAGCACCTCCGTTTTTGAAGATTATCTCCAACAGAGGGTAAATTTATGCCAAACATAGCGCAAGGTTTTAAATTCATATACTTTTAGGATGTTTAAAGATTAACGAAAATAATATGCGCCTTTTTAGCAAACAGCGTAAATTTGCTTGACAAAATGAGAAAGTACGAGTATAATATTTAGGACTGGGCGGGGCAATCGCGCGGTAACATGCCGAAAGGTCTTACCGTGAGGAAAGTCCGGGCTTCGCGGAGCAGGATAACGGATAACGTCCGTCTGGGGCGACCCACGGGAAAGTGCAACAGAAATATACCGCCGCATTTTTGCGGTAAGGATGGAAAGGCGAGGTAAGAGCTCACCCGTTTCTATGGTAACATAGATCCGCTGTAAACCCTATCCGAAGCAACACCACAGAACACCCCTTAGGGGCAGGCGCTCCGCCTGAGATATGTTCTTTGCGTGGCAGAGCCGAAAGGCTTGAACTTGGCGGCGACGCCAAGTGAAGATAGATGATTGCTGCGTTGCAAAACGTACAGAACCCGGCTTACAAGCCCAGTCCCAATAAAAACAATAAAAAAATGAGGAAAACCATAGATTTTCAAGCTTGATTTCCTCAAATTTGCACTTAATGTCAGAGAGGTACTGTTTTACAATACCTCTCGTTTTTTATTCGGTGGAGCCTTCCATGCGACAGATGCCATTTTGAATTTTTGGCAGTCTGCTATCTATATTCGTCATACACGGCTTTGAGCCTATGCGGATAATCGGTCATAATACCGTCTGCGCCTATCTCTATAAGATAACGCATTTCATCGGGATCGTTAATAGTCCAATAATGAACCGCTATGTTGTGCTTATGCGCATTATCAACGAGTCTTTCCGACGCAAGATTTATACCGTACTCGTCAGTCGGAAGCTGGAAAACGCATATGCCATCGTTAAAGAAATTGTCAAGCCCAAGTGTATAAAGTAAATAATAGTTTACAACTCCCGCAGTTGCCGGCGAATACATAAAGCATTCAGGTACAAGTCCCTCTTCCTTATATCTCTTAAATTCATCATAAATTTCGGAATGGAAGCTGGCAAGAACGACGCGGTCGTACGCATCATGCTTCCAAAGAAGCGAAAGCACTGCGCGAAAGGCGGCAAGTCCCGTCTCTCCCGACTGCTTGATTTCTACGTTTATCCTATTATTTGGGAACGAGGTTATAAGCTCCTCAAGCGTAGTTGCAAGAAATACCTCGCTATCACGCACGCTGACACCGTCGGGATATTCAACGTCAAGCGGGGTGACGTTCTCGCCGTCCTCGTTAGTAAACTTGACACGCTCCCCTACAAGCTTCTGGCTTTTTGTCGGATTTGTATATCCAAAGTCAACACGCTTTGCAATAAGGTCGCTGTAATTCCAGTCGATTATCGAGCCTGTAACATTCGTCTTTCTGTCAAGAGTTACGTCGTGGGAAAGAATCACAACCCCGTCCTTAGTTATACTCACGTCAGTCTCCATCATAACGTTTTTGTCAACCGAATAGGCATTGTAGAATGCCTCAAGAGTGTTATCCGGGAACTCCTTGTTTCCTCCGCCGTGAGCTATGAGAACAGGAAGCTCTCCTTCCTTCATCATAGGATTTTCCGCTATGGAATAGTTATCCTTCCTTGGCAAAATGACAATTACCGCATACACGATAAGAACAACCGCAAGCACCAAGGCTATTATCTTTTTTACCGTCAAAGTCATTTTTTGTTTCCTTTATTTTCCATACTAAAAATCGCCGCTCCGAGCGCAATAATCTTCAATACACGGATTATTTTGGCGGAACGGCGGTTTTTTTAAGTAAATATATCTCTAGTCAATAATTAATGGCAAATGCACTTCTCGGTGTCTCTGTCAAAGATATGAATACGAGATGCATCGATAGCCACAGTTATATCGTCGCCCGATCTAGCCTGAGAACGGGAGGAAACTCTTGCTATGATGTTCTTACCGTTGGTTGCATCCTCCATACCCTCAAATCCAAGGTAGAGATAAATCTCAGCACCCATAAGCTCGGTTACGTCTACGTTAACCTTCATAAGGGACTCGGAAAGAGTCTGGAGATACATGGGCTCGTCGTGAATTGCTTCGGGACGGATACCGAATATAACTTCCTGGTCGATATACTCCTTAAGAGCAGGATTGTTTGCCTTCTCACTGGGGAGCTTTAGCTCGGTATTACCGAACTTAGCATAAAGATTCTGACCCTTCTTCTCAAGCTTTCCGTTGATGAAGTTCATCTGAGGAGTGCCTATGAAGCCCGCAACGAAGAGGTTACAGGGAGAATCGTAAAGGTTTTGAGGAGTATCAACCTGCTGAATAAGACCGTCTCTCATAACAACGATACGGGTAGCCATCGTCATAGCCTCTACCTGGTCGTGCGTTACGTAGATGAATGTAGTCTCAACCTTCTTATGAAGCTTGGTAAGCTCGGTTCTCATGCTCGCACGAAGCTTAGCGTCGAGGTTGGAAAGCGGCTCGTCGAGAAGGAATACCTTGGGGTTACGTACGATAGCACGTCCAAGCGCAACTCTCTGCTTCTGACCACCCGAAAGAGCCTTCGGACGGCGGTCAAGAAGGTGGCTTATATCAAGAATTCTTGCAGCTTCCTCAACACGTCTCTTAATCTGCTCCTTGGGAACCTTACGAAGCTTAAGACCGAATGCCATGTTATCGAAAACTGTCATGTGAGGATAAAGAGCATAGTTCTGGAACACCATCGCGATGTCTCTGTCCTTAGGAGCTACGTCGTTAACGTATCTATCACCTATGTAAAGTTCGCCCTCGGAAATCTCCTCAAGTCCTGCTATCATACGAAGAGTAGTGGACTTACCGCATCCGGAAGGACCAACGAAGATAAGGAATTCCTTATCCTTAATCTCAAGGTTGAAGTCAGAAACGGCAGTTACGCCGCCGGGATACTTCTTGTAAATGTGTCTCAAAGAAAGACCTGCCATGGAATAATTCTCCTTTAAATTAAAATTATTTTTAACCATACCTATTATAACTCATTTTTTTCTTTTTTCCAAGTAGGCATTATTCCGTTTTTTAGTCTTTTCTTTTGTGCGTTTTCAACAATACATTTCTTTTGCTTTTGTACTTATTCACAAATTGTTATTATTATTTCTAATTTATTAGAATTTACACCGTTCAAATTCCGTATTGACTTATCCCTTTATTTCATTTATAATTAAATAAAACAAAACATGAAATGAGGAAACCCTTATGTCCATATCCTTTGATAAGAGCACAAAAACCTTTTATCTTGACGGAAAGAACGTAACCTATGCGTTTTTCATTAACAGCCGAGGCTTTGCAGAGCATCTTTATTACGGCAAAAAAATACACCACGATTTTTATCTTTATACAAGAGCCACGGGCACAACAAGCGTTTTGGCTTCCGCGCCCGGTGATGCCGGTTATAAAGGACTCTTTTCATATGACAGCATGAGCCCCGAGCTCTCCTTCTTCGGCACGGGCGACTATAAGGAGTGCGCGGTCCACGCCGGATATAAGGAAGGCGATAGGCTTACGGAGCTTCTCTTCGACGGCTACGAGATACTTGCCGAAAAGCCGAAAATCAGCGGTATGCCCTCGCTTGACGGAGGGGAAACGCTGGTTGTACATCTTTACGATAAGGTAAAGGATTTCGGCGCAGACCTTTATTATACCGTTTATGACGACTGCGACGTTATCGCAAGAAGAGTGGTTTACACAAATCACGCACAGAGCGAGGTAAAGCTTCTGCGTGCCTACTCCTTCGCTATGGGACTTGCCGGAAACAAATATGACGCTATATCACTCTTCGGAGGCTGGGCAAAGGAAAGAACACCCGAAAGAGTTGCGCTTCATCACGGCGTCTTTTCCATTGATTCAAAGCAGGCATCATCCTCTGCCAAGCTCAATCCCTTTATGGCGATAGTCGGCAAGGAAACGACCGAAACGCAAGGCGATGCCTATGGCTTCAGCCTTGTCTATTCATCGTCATACATACTCAAAGCAGAGGTCGCAACGTCCGGAGAGACGGTAGTGCTCGGAGGTATCAACGACTTTGACTTCACGTGGACGCTCTCCGAGGGTGAAAGCTTTGAGACGCCCGAAATAGTAATTGCTTATTCCGAGGACGGAATCGGAGGAATGAGCCGTGCGTTCCACGATGCCTTCCGCGAGCATCTTATAGACAAAAAACGCGTAAAATCGCCACGCCCACTGCTTATAAACAACTGGGAGGCTACATACTTTAACTTCAACTATGAAAAGCTTGCAGCAATAGTTGACGCTGTCGAGGGTACGGGGATTGACACGTTCGTTCTTGATGACGGCTGGTTTGGTAAGAGAGATGACGACAGCTCAGGGCTCGGCGACTGGTACGTAAATGAAAACAAGCTCTCAGGCGGAATAGACCGCATAATAAACTACGTTAATTCTAAAGGAATGAAATTCGGACTTTGGTTTGAGCCCGAAATGATAAACGAGGATTCCGATCTTTACAGAGCGCATCCCGATTACGCAATAGGCGCACCGGACAGACCGCGCTGTTACTCAAGACATCAATACGTTCTTGATTTAACACGCTCCGACGTGTGCGACTATATTGTAAACTCTGTAAACACTATGTTAAAGAATCACAATATAGAGTACGTGAAATGGGATTACAACCGTAACGTTACCGAGTTCTTCTCCTTCGGCCGCGCCCCCGAGCGTCAGGGCGAGTTTGCGCACAGATATGCTCTAGGCCTTTACGACATATGCGAGCGCATAGTAAAAGGCAACCCCGACGTATTCTTCGAGGGATGCTCCGGCGGCGGAGCAAGATTCGACCCCGCCATCCTCTATTATTTCCCGCAAATATGGACCTCTGACGATTCAGACGCAGAGGAGCGCACGAGAATTCAGTACGGCACGTCTTTGGTTTATCCTCTCTCGGCTATGAGCTGCCACGTCTCCGCAGTTCCGAATCACCAAGTGGGAAGAAATACTCCGCTTAAGACTCGAGGTGATATAGCCCATCTCGGAGCGACAGGCTATGAGCTTGACACGACAAAATTTACCGACGATGACAAAAAAGCCGTCGCTTCTCAAATTCTCGAATATAAGAAGATGGAAAATCTTGTGCTTGAGGGAGACCTTTACCGCATAGATAACCCCTTTGATTCAAATTACTTCGCCTTTGCTATCGTCTCAAAGGATAAATCCGAGGCTCACCTCACCTGCTATCGCACCCTTTGCATATGCAATGCCGAGACACACAGAGTGAAGATGCAAGGTCTTGACCCGAACAAGCAGTATTATATTCCCGAAAAGCAAATGATTCTTCACGGCTCAACACTTATGAATGTCGGTATGCCCATAAACTTCCCCAAGGGAGATTACATGACGGTGACCTACCACTTCGAAGAGAAATAAAGCAATTTTTTGTATGTTATGCAAACTAAGGATTACATTATGACAGATTATATTCTTTTAGAATCAGGCATGTGGCAGGCAAGTGTCTGTCCTCGCCTCGGCGCGAACGTAACCGCGCTCCGCTATGGAGGAAAAGACATTCTTCGCCCTCTTTGCGACGAATCAGTTCTTGAGAAAGCTCCTTATACGCAAGGCGCTCCAATACTTCTCCCGGCAAACAGAACCTATCTCGGCCGCTTTAGTTTCGAGGGAAAGGATTATACTCTTCCCATAACCGAGCCGAGAACGAGCTCTCACCTTCACGGTCTTGTGCATCGTAAGCCCTTTGAAGTTCTTTCAAGGAATGAGAGGTCTGCTACGATGCGATATATTAACACGGGTGAGACTTATCCGTTCGATTTCGAGCTTACCGTTACTTATTCAATAGACGACGGTGGATTTGCTTCGGAATACGTTATAAAGAATATTGATATAAAAAACATGCCGTACACCTTCTGTCTGCATACGACCTTCGTCGAGCCGGATATATTCACCTTCCCGATAAAATGCCG
Source organism: Eubacteriales bacterium (assembly GCA_045644805.1). Lineage (GTDB taxonomy): Bacteria > Bacillota > Clostridia > Oscillospirales > CAG-272 > UBA1740. The sequence goes on from JAZRHO010000016.1 coordinate 6,981, forward strand.
TCAGGAGCATGACGCAATAGATATTCCGACCGGCAGATACCTGCCTCTTACTGAGCAGGAAAAGCGTTACGTGACCGGGTGCCCCTCAAAGGACACTCCGGTAGTAGGTTATTACGAAGCCGCGGGGCACACCGTTACCGTCGACGACATAGCCTACGAGGTATCTGACAATTTCGACCATTGGATAACCTATAACGCAAACGGCAAGGCAGGCTACATCTGCCTTGAGCCTCAGGCAGGCAAGGTCAACGGTCTGAATATTGACGACGGGCACAAGATACTCGCCCCCGACGAAGCGGTCGCGTACAAAACAAAATTCTACCACCTGTAATAAGAAATAACAAAAAAACGAGTCACATTCCCGCAGATGAACAAAAAGCGAGAGTTGACTCGTTCTTTATTTAAATTTCAGAATCTCAAATATTATTCTTCTTTTTTGCAAATAATATCAAAAAATGAAATGGGTAGAATGATATTTGAAGGCTTTGTTTAGAAAAATCAAAAAATACGCCGCATTTTTCTTTGTTGGCGGCGTAGGTTACGTACTGATAGAGCTGCTTTGGAGAGGCAGAACGCACTGGACAATGGCAATCGCAGGCGGAATTTGCTTTATAATCTTTTCGCTGGTAGCCGAAAAATTAAAAGATAGGACACTCCTTCTTAAAGCCGCCGTATGCGCTCTCGGTGTAACTTTAGTAGAATTTATTTTCGGTGTAATATTCAATCTTATGCTGGGAATGGCGATATGGGATTACAGCGATGTGCCCTTTAACCTTCTCGGACAGATATGCCCGGGATTTACCCTGCTTTGGATGGGGCTCGGAATTCTATTTTTGCCTATGGCGCAAATCATAAATGATTTTTTCGAAGAGCATGTAAGCAAAAACATCAGTGCCTGAGAGATCAATTTTTTCTCTCACCGATAGTAAATATCTTCATTTTTCCCTGCTTTACGCGCTCAATAAAATCCTTTTCATCGCGAAGCGGAGTACGCGAAGCGAGCCCTGCAAGAGCTTCGGTTGCGGATGCGCTGTGATTATCCGTTCCCGCAATTTTAAGAAGACCGTATGCCTTAGCGTATGCCGCAGCCATGTCATTTTCAAGCCTTGTTCTGTTAGCATTGATGACTTCAACACCGTGAATCTGCCTTGGAAAAAGTCTTATATGGTCGATATATTTAGCCTCGCGATAAGGGTGCGCTTGAATTATGAGCGCGCCGTGTTCGGCGAGAAATGCAAGCTCATCACTCTTTTTCATATCCATAATTTCGGGATGAGAAAGAAACCACCTTTTATCGAGTCCGTAAATGAGAAAATCAGTTCCCTTATAAGACATCTCAACACCAAGGAATACCTTTATTCCGATTTTGTTTTCCATACTCTTTGCGGTCTCGTAATCTGAAAAATAAAATTCTATAAGCTCCGCGTAAGGCAACGACTTATCTGCGTTTATATTACCGTCAAGAAAGTGATTGGTAATAAATATTCCGTCATAACCCATTTTCTTATAAAATTCAAGATTTTCGCGGACACTGCCCTTGGCGCACTTGCTTACCGGATAGGTATGAAGATGTGTTTCGTACTTGTACATTATCTCACCTTGAAAATGAAATTTTATTTGCCTTTCGTATTCTTTTTACGTATATTAAGCACTCTTACAATAGCAGGACTCACAATCACATTCACGAGAAGCTCAAACACAAAATTGAGTCCCACGAAGAAGATTATAAGATAAGCGCCCGCAGACATTCCCTCTGCCACAGCTCCCGCATTAACGGTATCCATAAAGAATATAAGACAACCGATAAGGAATATACCCGTGTTAACTACAGGACACACAATAGCGCTTACTACAACAGCCGCATAACGGTTAAATTTTTCGAGAAGCTTATAAACCAAGCCTGCCGCAAGTCCCGCAAGAATCCCTTTTACCATTACGGTAATAATAGTTCCGTGGATGCTGAGTCCGAGCCAGAATGCAGCGTCTGCGGTAGCAAAAAATACCGCCGCGGATACACCGCCCAGCCACGCGCCCGACAAAGGTCCGCATAATGCCGCGCCAAGAACAACCGGTATCAGCGTCAGCGATATTGAAGCTAAGCCGCCTATTTTAATAAAGCCGCCAAGGTATGAAAGCATCGCCACAAGCGCGGTAAGCAGTGCCAGAAGCACCATTTTCTCGGTTGACATTCCTTTTTTGTTGATTTTCATAAATCCTCCTTGCTGTCGTCCATATGTATGGTACAACGCATAAATTTATTTATATTCCGACATAATCGGTAATATACAAGAACAAAAAGTGCCGATATTGTTATTAATTGTTTACATTTTTATGATAAATTATATTAAGCCCCTTCATCACGAGGTGCTGATCAATTGTAATTCCATGCTTGCAAAAAGGAATAATATCCGATGCAAGACCACCCGTTGCATATACGGGAAGCTCCGTTCCGAGCTCAGAAGAAATACGGTCTATCATACCGTCGATCATGCTTGCGTTTCCGAAAACGACACCCGAACGCATGCAATCAGCGGTATTTTTTGCGACCACGTTTTTCGGAGCTTCAAGACTTATCTTAGGAAGCTGGGCGGTATTTTCGGAAAGTGCGTTAAGCCCCATAAGAACGCCGGGAATTATAGAAACGCCTATGAAAGCGCCCTTTTCATCAATAACCATCATTTTAGTAGCCGTGCCCATATCAATAATAAGTGCAGGTCCTTTATATATACGTTCTGCCGCAACGCACGCGCAAATTATATCCGCGCCAACCGATGAAGGAGTGTCGCAATGAATATTGAGTCCGCTTTTTACACCGGGTCCCACCATAATCGCGTCAACTCCAAACACAAGCTTAACGGCTTTTTTCATAACCGTATTAAGGGGCGGTACCACAGAAGCTATTATTGCTCCGCTTATATCCTCTCTTTTTACACCGTAGAGCGACATTACGGAGACTATCTTTCCGGCATATTCAAATTCGGTTTCTTTCGCAACTGTAGCAATACGTACGACGAACTTCATCTCATCATCGACGAATCCCCCGAGCATAATATTACTGTTACCAATATCAATAGTGAGAATCATGGCGTGTCTACCTTTTAATATTAATAAAGGAATAAGCTATTTCAAGCGAAGTGTATTATAGCACAGTTTTCACAAAAAGTCAAATATTAGGAAAAAGTTTTATTTTAGAGCTATTGACACTAAAGAAAATTTATGCTATAATCTTAGCGTTGACCGTAAATAGGGGTATCGCCAAGCGGCAAGGCACAGGACTTTGACTCCTCTATCGTTGGTTCGAATCCAGCTACCCCTGCCAA
>JAZRHO010000017.1:0-11195 GCA_045644805.1 Eubacteriales bacterium
TTCATACATCAAATTCATAACCTCACTCCTCTATTAATATTTTACACCGTCCAGACAATTATTGACAGAATCTGTTAGTTATGATATAATATCTTATAGATATAAATATATGCTTTTAAGTGCATTTTCGATTTGATTGCATGATGTTAGAAGTTGAGTTTTACAGAAAAAGGGAGAGAAGAATGATCAATTATAATAAAATAACAAAGCAAGATGTTAAAAATATAAATGATGAGGATTTTTTGGTGGGTACGTCAAACGAAAAACGCGAGCTTTTCCCATGCGCATTATCAGAAGGGTTGGATTTGAAAATCCACAAGATTGAGGAAGAAGTCAAAAATATTAAAACACCGCCGCCAAGCAAACGGCACAAGATACAAATGAACCGTCTTTTTCGTGAACGTGTTGGCGGATCGTTCCTCCCATTTCCCGAAGAGGATAATCTTTACGAGCGAGTACGAAGCAAGCTAGTAATGAAGCTCAAAATCAACAATTTTTTAAATGGTCGTAAAAAAACGCGGACAAGCTAGATAAAAAATAAAGAGCACGAGCGATTTTTAGAACCTACTCGTGCTCTTCTACGTTTAGTATTATCATTTTATCGTTATATATCACAAAAATAAAAATGCGAGAAACACCTTAAAGTTTCTCGCATTTTTCCTCTTTTTATACTTTAAAAATTGTCGTTAAGGGTACAAAGTTTTTCATCTGCCTCTTTACTATAAAGAATTATTTCTTAACCTCTTCCATAATGAATGCTTCGTACATATCGCCTTCTTTTATGTCGTTAAACTTGTTAAGACCTACACCGCATTCGTATCCTTCCGCAACCTCGCGCATATCGTCCTTGAAACGGCGAAGAGAAGAAATTTCATCCTCCGCGATAACGATACCGTCACGAACAATACGTATCTTAGCCGAACGAGCGATCTTACCGTCCTTAACGTAGCATCCCGCGATAGTTCCGACGTTGGGAACTTTAATGGTCTGGCGCACCTCTGCGTGACCGAGAATGACTTCCTTGAAGGTAGGATCAAGCATACCCTTAAGAGCTGCTTCAACCTCGTCAATAATTTCGTAAATGATTCTGTGGGTACGTATATCAACGTTGTTTCTTTCAGCTGAATCAATAGCATTCTTGTCGGGACGGACGCTGAAGCCTACAATTATTGCATTTGATGCTGCTGCAAGCATAACGTCGGACTCTGTAATTCCGCCTACCGCACTATGAATAACGTTGACCTTAACTTCTTCGTTAGAGAGCTTGAGCAGGGAAGCCTTAACAGCTTCTGCCGAGCCGGCAACGTCGGCTTTTACTATGATATTGAGAACCTTAACGCCCTCTGCCATCTGATTGAAGATGTCATCAAGGCTGACTCTTGCATTCGCGTTGAGAATTTCCTGTCTCTGCTTCTCGCGGCGTTCTTCCGCAAGGGCTCTTGCCATTCTCTCATCCTCGACTGCGTTAAGCTCGTCGCCTGCCTGAGGAACGTCGTCAAGACCTACTATTTCAACGGGAACTGAAGGTCCTGCGACCTTAACGTTTTTACCCTTGTCATCAACCATTACACGCACTCTTCCGACTGCGTTTCCGACGATAACGTAATCACCCTGGTGAAGTGTACCGTTCTGAACAAGTACGGTAGCAACAGGACCTCTGCCCCTATCAAGCTTAGATTCTATAACCAGACCGCGAGCTCTCTTTGTGGGATTAGCTTTAAGCTCTTTAACCTCTGCAACCAGAAGAACACTTTCGAGAAGCGAATCTATACCCATACCCGTGTGAGCTGAAACGGGAACACAGATAACGTCACCGCCCCACTCCTCGGGAACGAGCTCGTACTGAGTGAGCTGGTTGAGAACGTTATCGGGATTTGCCTGCGGCTTATCCATTTTATTTATTGCTACGATAATATCAATGCCTGCGGCCTTTGCGTGGCTGATAGCCTCAACAGTCTGAGGCATAACACCGTCGTCTGCGGCAACAACAAGAATTGCTATATCCGTAGATTTAGCTCCGCGCATACGCATTGCGGTGAATGCTTCGTGTCCGGGAGTATCAAGGAAGGTTATATCCTTATCCTGAGCTTTAACACGGTACGCACCGATAGCCTGCGTGATACCGCCTGCTTCTCCGCGGGTTACGTTTGTATGTCTTATAGCGTCAAGAATAGAGGTTTTACCGTGGTCAACGTGACCCATAACGCAAACAACGGGTGCTCTTTCAACAAGATCCTCTGCGTTATCTTCAGCCTCGGTAAAGAGCTTTTCTTCCTTTGTAATTATAATTTCCTTTGTTACCTTTGCTCCGAATTCATCAGCTATAATTTCAGCGGTAGCGTAATCGACAGTGTCGTTAACCATCTTCATCTCGCCCATAAACATAAGCTTTTTGATGACATCGGCTGAGGTCTTGTTAAGTCTTGTGGCAAGCTCACCGACCGTGATTTCGTCGGGAACGGTAATTTCAAGCTGCTTCTTTCTTGCCTTTTCGGCTTCGAGTCTCTTGATTTTTTCCTGAGCTGCTCTCTCTTTATCTTTTGCGCTCTTTGCGTTCTGACCCTTGTTATCCTGCTTTTTGAGCTTCTGCTTCTGAGCCTTTGTATCCGTGCCGTTTGCTATGGCATAGAATTGATCGTTATAGCGATCGTCATACTTTGAAAGGTTAACGTCGGATATACGGGTATCAACAACGCGCGTTTTCGTGGTTATTTCGGGATAATCCGAGGTGATATTTACACCGCCCTTAACATCGCGGTTTGCGTTGTTAGGAGTAATGGTCTTAAACTGTTGCTTTTGCGCCTTATCCTTTTTCTGCTCCTTAGGCTGAGGTGCAGCTGCCTTTGCATTTTGCTGAGCTTTTGCTCTGGCTTCTGCCTGCTTTTGCTTTTCAAGAGCAGCAAGCTGAGCAGGACGCACGGTATTTTGAGTTGCACTTTCAGCGACAGGTGCTGCTGAGTGCTTTTGTGCGGTGGCAGGTGCCGCAGGCTTTTGCATGGGCTTTCTTGCGTCTGTGCCGTTATTTTTGAATCCTTCTACCTGGCGATTCATATTCTCTCGCTTCTTTGCAAAGGGATCAAAGCTTGTAGCACCGGAGAAGCGGTTATTACCGTAAGAGCCTCTGTTTCCGATACTGTTATTTTTATTTCTTTGCGAAGGGTCAAATGAGCGTCTTTCGTCCTGGCGTTTGTCCTGCACTTGCGGAGTGCTCTTTTTCTGAGTCTCCGGGGAAGGAACAGGAGTTTTTTGCGTCTTTGGGGCTTCTGCCTTTGCAGGTGCAGGCGAGGCTACGGGAGCCTTATGTACCTGCTCTGCGGTAGCAGCGACCTTCTTAACCTCTTCCTTAACCTCAGCCTTTTGGGCATCAGCCAAGGGTTTTTCGCGTTTTATTGTTATTTTCGAGCTTCCGCTAAGATAATCATCAAGGTTCTTTATCTGATGCGACTGCGTTATCTTATGCATGAAGAGTTCAAACTCTTCCTTGTCAGCCGTAGCACCGCTCTTCTTTTCTATTCCGACATCATTTGAAAAGATATCGAGAACATCCTTTGATTTCATGTTGAAGTCTTTTGATATCTGCGAAATCTTAATAGATACTTGAGCCATATAAGTCACCGGTTTCCATAAAGGAAACTTCCTTTCATATTACTTCACCGACGATAGACTTTTCTATTTCCTTCGCAAATCCCTCATCCGTAACTCCAAGGACTGCGGGAGCGTAGGTTTTTCCGAGAAAAGTGCCTAAATCATCGGTACTCATGTTTATCTGTACCATTTTAATTCCGTAGAACTCGCATTTTGTTGAAAGCTTTTTCTTCGTTCCTTCTGATGCGCTGACCGAAATAACGGCAAGCTTTATTCCGCCTTTCTGCATTGCTTTGCATACGATTTCTGTTCCAATGAGCAGCTTGCCTGCCCTCATAGCAAAGCCTAACATACCGCGCGTTCTTTGATTTAACTCGTTCATTAGCCGTTTAGCTCCTGTTCGAGTTTTTCATAAATCTCATCGGGTATACTGCACTCAAGAGAACGCTCAATACGCATTGCCTTTTTAGCCTTTTTGAGGCATGAAGGATTTTTGCATATATACGCGCCTCTTCCGGAAAGCTTTCCGACGGTATCAAGCAAAATGTTTCCGTCGGGAGTTCTTAGGATTCTTACAAGAACATTTTTAGGGAAGTGTTCGCCGCACCCGGTACATTTTCTGGTGGGCAACTTTTTCACCTCTTGGAAATTCATAACTTATGCCTTAATGTCTATCTTGCAGCCGGTAAGTCTTGCAACGAGCTTTGCGTTCTGACCTTCCTTACCAATAGCAAGAGAGAGCTGGTCGGGGCTGACGGTTATTCTGCAGGAGCGTTCGTCATCCATTTCAACCGAAAGAACCTTTGCGGGAGAAAGAGCTTCGGCAACGTACTCTGCAATATCATCGCTATACTTAATTATATCTACCTTTTCATTGCCGATTTCATTCAATATAGCCGAAATTCTCATACCGTTCTTACCTATGCATGAGCCTACGGCATCGACGTTTTCATCTCTTGAATAAACGGCAATCTTTGAACGGCTTCCTGCTTCGCGGGAAATGCCCTTAATAACTATCGTACCGTCTTGAATTTCGGGAATTTCAAGCTCGAAAAGACGCTTGATGAAATTGGGGTGAACTCTTGAAAGGGTTACGATAGGACCTCTTGTTTCCCCGGATTTTACTTCGGAGATAAATACCTTGATTCGGTCACCGACCTCATGTGTCTGTCCTGGAATTTGCTCGCTCTTGAGAAGAGTTGCATATCCTGTTCCGGTATCGAGAATGAGGTTTCCGTTTGTCGTGTCGATTTTATCAACGATTGCTGTGATAATCTCTTCTTTTTTGTCTTCATACTCGCGGGTCTGTCTTTCACGCTCTGCGTCTCTGATAGCTTGAATGATCATCTGCTTTCCTGCCTGAGCGGAGAGGCGGCGGAAGTTTTTCGTTTTAAGCTCTGTCTCAACTACGCCTCCGAGCTTATTGCGGCGGCTGGGAGCCTTTGCTTCGCTGAGGGAGATCTGATTATAATGATCATAAACCTCTCCGTCGGGAACTACCGTGCGCTGCTGGAAAACTCTGAAATCGGACTTTACCGGATCGAGCTGAACTCTTATGATAGTTGAAAGTCCGACCTCCTTTTGGCAAGCCTTTGCAAGAGCAGCCTCAATTTTAGCAATCATATAATCCTTGGAAATGCCCTTTTCTTTTTCAAGAAGTTCAAGGGCGCTGAAGAAATCTGCGTTCATTTTTGTTTTACCTCGTAATTATCCCTTACGATTCCTTTCTTTATACAAATTATTGATTTTCAAAATAAATTGTTTTAATTTTCGATACGTCGCTTCTTTGGAACTCGTATACGCTCTCATCAGTTTCGACTGTCAAAACGGAATTATTGTAGGATGAAAGCTTTCCGACCACCGACTTTATACCGTCCTTTGGAGCAAAGAGCTTTACTTCAACCTTTTGTCCGATAGAGAGGGAAATGTGCTCGTCTGTACGAAGCTCGCGCTCAATTCCCGGGGATGAGACCTCAAGATAGTAGAAGCCTTCTATCGGGTCTTCTTCATCCAGAATAGGATCGATTGCGCGATGCACCTTTTCGCAGTCCTCTATATCGATACCCTTATCGCTGTCGATTGTTATTTCGAGGTGCCAGTCCGCTCCTATTTTTGTATAGGTTATATCCCAAATACGATAACCAAGCTCCGAGACGGTAGGCTCTATTGCGTCTTTAACAGTATCTTTAATACTTTTTTTCATGCAATGCTATTCCTTTCTGTTTGGAATAAAATCTTTCTTCGTTTTACAACAAATGAAGAGTGACCCGCAAGCCACTCTTCTTTGTATTTCATATTAATCTGAATACATTATATCATATTTTTCAAAAAAATCAATAGTTTTAGATAAAAAATATAAAAATTTTAAATGTTTTCAGATGTTTAAAGCTTATCGGGATCCTTAGAATCTCTCAAAACCTTTACGACGCGTCTTTTGCGTATCTTTAAATGAGACTTTTTGCTGAGTTTAATAAATTCCTCAATAGCCTCTTCAAGATCTTCTTCCACGTCGGATTTTTGAAGCTCAAGACGTCTGATTTCCTCATCTCTTTTAGTAAAGGCGATATCAAAAACGCTGTCCGGTGATTTTTTAGCCAATTTTCTTTACCTCCTTAAATTACTTTTTGAAAAATCCGGAAATCATACCCATTATCTTTGAAAGGACTGATTTGATAAGAGAAGTAACTCCATCTCTATGTGTCTTAAAGATAACGTATCCTGCAATGCATGCTCCTATCATTAGAAGGAGTACAATGAACCAGAAGAATTGGACTTTTGGATTAGGAGTTCTGCGGGAACGCTTGCTTGCTTTCCTCATAAACTTATCAAAGTCGCGGTCAGCGTACTTAAGACGTTGCTTCGTATCTTTTATCTTACTGCGCAATATCTTTTTCGCTTTTCTTGCTCCGGGACGCTCGTGTCTCTTGCGGTATTTACATTCGGCAAGATAAGCTCTGAGCTCTATCTTCTTATTCATTATAGAGTAAATTCGTTCCTTCTGAATTTCGGGAACTCTGTACTTGCGTGCGAGCTTATAAAGCTTAAATTGCTTTTTGAAGGTACGCTTTGAAACTCTGAGTCTGAGCTTCGCAATACGTTTTCTCTGCGTTCTCTTCTTAGGCTTCTTTACGTTATCCTGATCTGCATAGAGCGCCATAAGCTTGAGGTTTACCTCATCGCGTTCCATAAGGAAGCTCATAATGCGTTTATGCAGGTCTTCAAGACGTTCTTTTTGAACCTCTCCAAGCTTAATATCGTCAAGGTTCATATTAACAATTTTAAGGCATCTCTTATTGTTATCCTTTACGTACTTCAGAAGAGCTTTTTTTCCTCTTCGCATTTGCCTTAGCTTTTTAAGCTCAGCCTTATACGTCTTTTTTTCCTTGGGTGTATCGTCACCGAAACGGAATCGGTGAAGCTCAAGATGAGTTATGTATTTTTCGACTCTGTGCTCAATCTTCGCCTTCACGGCATTAAGATCCGTCTTCATATGAGCTTCGGTTATCCACATGGATTCACCGTCGTACGTCTTTATAGAGGAAAGCTCAAGCTCGCGGAATTTTGCTTTTTCCTCTCGTTCATTTTCTTCCTTGACAAAGGCAAGCATATTTTTCGCTTTTTGCTTTTGCAGAAGCTTAAAGGAAGGCTTTTCTTTCGGAGGTTCTATGGTAAGAATGCGTTCCGATGCCTCACCGGATTTTATATCCTTTGCAAGAGTTTTCGAGATATGAGGTATTGCCTCGCCGGTGCGAGAGCTCCAGATTTCAAGATTGAGTCTGTATGCCTCGGCCTCTTTGGTCACCTTTTTATCATAGTGCTTAATGTATTTTGCATTGCGAACACAAAGCGCCGCGGTAAAATCGTCTACGTAGCTTTGAAGAAGCTGTTGCTCAATTTCAATACATTCTCTCAGATACTGTGAAGAAGTCGCAATTGACGAATTGAGGAACTTCTTATGTGCAATTTCTTGCGCTTTGATAAGCTTCTTTTCAGTCTTGGTAGACTTATTGAGGAAGGCACGCAGATCTCTTTGAGCGAGAGTATTTATTTTCTCTCTGTCGCTGTTCCTGATAGCCTCCTTTATAAGCTCCTCACGCATTGCTTTTTGCTCTGATGAGTCGGCCGCGTTATTGAACTTCTTTTGCTGTTTCTTGTTGTAAGCATTTATATTGACAGTATTCTCGTAATCCACTGCCATCGCCTTCTTATCGTCGCGCTTCAGAAGCTTATCGGACTTTTTATCCAATGCCGACTCGTAAAGACGGATTATACTGTCATCTTTAATTTTTCTCGCAGCCAGAAGCATTTCTTTTCTGGATTTTACTTTTGCGTACGTATTGTGCGAAGAAAGCTCGTTGATCGAAACCGCAGCTATAGTCTTATATTCCTTGATTTTAAGCTTCTTGACAGCTAAACGGTCATATTTAGCCTGATCGTTTTCTATCGTTGCGCTTTTAGCAATACCGAGCATTTCAGTATTGTTTTTAGCAAGCGCTGCATCATAGCGTGCGGTATTTATATCGGATTTCAATGCTTTGGCATCTGCGAGCATTTCGGATTTATCTTTCAAAAGAGCTGCGTGATAAAGAGCCGCGTCGAGTGCTGATTTTTGAGCCTTAGCATGGACAAGCATTTCAGACTTGTCTTTAGCTTGTGCTGCATCATAAAGCGCAGTTGTAGCTTCTACTTTTTGAGCCTTAGCATCGACAAGCATTTCAGACTTATCCTTAGCCTGTGCTGCATCGTAAAGTGCAGCATCGGCTTTTGTTTTTTCCGACTTTGCGTCTATAAGAATATCCGATTTGTCTTTAAGCAGAGAAGCGTTGTATTGGTTAGCGTTAAGCTCGGATTGCAAAGCTCTGGCTTCGGTTGCCAACGAAGAGATATCTTTCTTTTCAAGTGCAGCGCCGTAGATTGCCGCATCTGCTAATGCGCTGTCGCGACCTAACCTGTTATACTCATCCTTGCGGTATGAGGTATCCTTAGCCCTTGAATATATCAGAGTATCGTTCTTTGCGTTTTCATCGTTCAGTACAGTTGATTCGTATGCCGGTGATTGATTATCCAATTCAGCAATATGCTGAGCTTCTCCAATTGCTCTGCTTTGCTTGTTCTTCTGTTCTTCAAAGTAAGCCTTTTTGGCCTCTTTTTCAGCCTTTTTCTCATCGGATATCTTATCCTTGACGTCATTATATTCTTCTGAGATAAGGTTGATTTCACCGTCTATTGAGTTGTTGTTAGCTCGTATAGTATCCTTATCAGCGCCCTCGTTCTTTAAGCGCTTTGCCTCGTACTTTTCAAGTGCCTTATAAGCTTTTATTTCTGCCTTAAGCAGTGCTGCTTCGTACGCTTGAACCTTCGAATTATCTTCGATTTTTTCTCTTTCGTGCTTTTTACGAGCCTGCTCGATATATTTTTCGTAGTCCTCAAGATTAATACGGTCATCAACGTTTAGCGCAATTGATTTGATTGCCGCACTTGTCAGGAATACTTCGAAAATATCAAAATCATTTTCTATTGATGCCGCGGTGTCTTGTATTTGTGCAGCAGGGGCAGCTTGCTTTTCAGGCGTAAGACTTGACTCTTTTGCAGTAACAGGAGTTAATTCGGACGCTGCGCGTGCCTTGTTTTCCTTTGCAGAGTCAATGAGCTGCTTTTGATATTCAGCGCGCTTTTGCCTTGCATTGTTTATAACGTTAGCAGGAAGCTCAACGCCGCTTACATTTTTAAGATCGGATATTCCGTCAGGTGTTTCCAAAGCGGATTTAAAGACCATCTGAGGGGGTGTATCTGTCAAGGAACTCCAGAGAGCGAGATCAATGTTATATTCATCTATTGCTGATGAAAGCTTTTTCAGATATTCCTTGGCATATCTGCTGTTGTTCGTCTCAACAGCGCAACCGTATGCAGTGGCATAGCTGTTTATAATCTCTTTTTCAATGTCAAGACATTCCTTAAGATAGATAACCGACATATCGCCAACTGCTTCGAGCTGCTTTTCTCTGGTTCTTTGTTCTTCTTCAAGAAGCTCTCTTTCATATTGAGCGGTATGGCTGAAATAGTTATGAATATCGTACTTTGTGGGAGCGACAGTATCCTCTGCACCGAGAATTCTCTGAGCTTCCGCAGAAAGAAGCGACTTTTCCGATATAACTCTGTCATATGCCTCTTTTTCGGCTGGAGTTTTAGTCTCTTTCAGCTCTTGGATATCAATGTTTTCAGCATTGGATACAGAATATTTTTCCTTCGCGCCGGGAATTCTGTCAAGAATTTCGCGCGGGATATCGGCGATGGGGATTTCCGGTAACGGAGCATTCGTAAGAAGATTATCTACGTATGAATCGGGGATAAGGTTAGCTTCCGTGTTTGTAAGCTTGCTGAAAAGAACCATGTCAAGGTTGTATTCGTCAACCATTCCCTCTATCTTCTTAAGGTATTCTTTTCTGCTCTTTTCGTCGCCTGATGCAGATGCCCTATTATAGCTTTCGGTATAGCTTTCGAGAAGCAGCTTTTCCATATCCGCGCATTCCCTTAAATGCATGACCGATATGTCACCGTTAAATTCAAGCTGCTTTTCACGAGAAATTGCTTCTTTGGCTATAAGCTCTTTTTCGTAATTTGCGGTAGCCTCGTTGTAACGCTTGCGATCTTTCTGACTTAATGCCATGTATGCCGCACCGGCTGCGACGGCGGTTGAGGCAGAGGCGTCAATTGCTTTTGTATCGGTTTTTTCCTGCTTTTCGTCTTGCTCCTCATTTTCGGGTGCTTCGGGATATTCAAAGAGGGAATCGCTGTAAGATTTTTCCGAATAGATAGTTTGGCTGAGCTTTGCAATATCTTCATCAGCAGCCATAATATCTGCTACATCATTGGCATGCTCTATTTCGTAATCAAGACTATCCTTTTCGCTAACTTCCGTTTTTATGTCAGGAGTATTCGCTATAACAGCGCTTGCCGCTGCAAGAGCGGCAGGATCTGCGTTCTTTGTTGCGATTTCGTTTGCGTTGTCTATTTTTCTGCTAAGCTCGTCTTTTTCGTCGGAGCTTTCCTCTTTTTCTGTCTTTGGAGCATTCGCCATAACAGCGCTTGCTGCTGCGAGGACAGCGGGATCAACGTTCTTTTCGGCAACGATATTAGCATTATCTATTTCAGATGTAAGCTTGTCGTCTGCAGAGATCTCACCGGCTTCTGAGCTTTGAGCAGATACTCTTTCTATTTCAGCCGCAATATCTGCAGGACTTGCGTTTTCCCGTGCGATAATGTTAGCATTCTCGATAGCAGTGGCAACACTGTCACCGTCAGACTCCATGCGTGAGGAAACGTGCTCGATTTCACCTGCGACGTCTGCAGGACTTGCATTTTCCTGTGCGATAATGTTAGCATTCTCGATAGCAGTGGCAACACTGTCACCGTCAGATTCCATGCGTGAGGAAACGCGCTCGATTTCATCTGCGACATCGGCAGGGCTTGCATTTTCCCGTGCGATAATGTTAGCATTCTCGATAGCAGTGGCAACACTGTCACCGTCAGATTCCATGCGTGAGGAAACGTGCTCGATTTCACCTGCGACATCGGCAGGACTTGCATTTTCCCGTGCGATAATGTTAGCA
>JAZRHO010000018.1:0-2397 GCA_045644805.1 Eubacteriales bacterium
AACGCTATTGATGCCACGAAGGCGGTGATGAAATCCTTAAGCACGGTAACGTTACCCCAGTCAAAATCGACGCTGGGTACGTTGCCGAAAACGTTCATTGCGAGAACGTAGCCAAAGGCTATCATAAGCGAGGTGAGAACAGCCTGAAGCGTTTTCAGCGCGCCCGCTATCAGGTCGCCGTAGAAGAGATCTCTCATTGCCGTTCCGAATGCCATACCCGGAACGAGGAGCATGATAACTCCACTCATGATAGTGTCGTGTGACTCGGCTATATGCAGCCAGGAAACGGATATTCCCGAGAGAATGGTAGCGATAAAGGTGGATAAAACCACTCGCGCCATAATGTTAAGGTTGTCCTTATATCTCGTGTCGATCAGCGAAATAATGAAGCCGATTGCCGCGGAAACGAGGGCATCGGCAAATCCGCCGCCAAAAAGCATAGTGAACGTTCCCGCCGCAAGTCCGGATATTCCGAGGATAAGTCCCTTTGAGTATTCGGGATTGCTTTTTAGGTGATGAAGCTTTGCATCGAACTCGTCAAGCGGGGGCTTTTCCTTGCAAATCTCTCGTGAGAGCGCGTTGAGCCTTTCAAGCTTTCCGAGGTTATTGGACGTAGTCTTAACTCGCCTGAGCTGAGAGGAATATGAACCGTCAGGCATTCTGATAGCGGCGTTAATAACCGATATGATGGTGAAAACCTCCACGTGCTCCGCGCCGTACGCTCGGCAAATGCGCTCGATAGTGTCCTCTACGCGGTTTACGTCGCCGCCGTTTTTGAGCATTCCCTCTCCAACGTCAAGGGCGAGGCAGAGAAGATATTCCGCAAAGCTGTCTATATTATTTTTTTTGGTTACTTCTGTTTCCAAAATTTCGGCCTCCCGAAAATAATTTATAAACTAATTATACACAAGCCGTTTGTAAAAATCAATACGTTGATGAAAAAAACTAAAAAAGAAAATAAAGAAAAGACCGTGTGAGCTTTTTCTTGATATACGCCTGTAAAAGCAATCGGTGCTTTGCTGGCTATATCACGCTCTCGCGGCCTTTTTGTTTTGTGACGCATTGCGTCGGGATAAAAAAACAGATTTGTTTTTTATTTGGCTGTGTTTACCTTTTTCTCTCGGCTTGCCTTGCTTTTCTTTCCCGTGAGCTGATTCAATGCTCTTTTTGCGGTGTTAAGCTCGTAGAAGATCTTTATCATATTGATCATCTTCATAACTATCCTGCCGTCCTCCGGCAAGCAGCGGAAGATATCGTCTCCGTGCTGTACCTCAATATATTTGCCCGGCTTGAAGGGAAGGGAAGCGTAGTTTAACGTGGGGAGCGCCAGAGAAAGCTCCTCACCTAAGACTGTTCCTGTAAGATAAAGCTTATCCTCGGTGATGCGTAGTTCACCCTCGCCTACCGTGGTAAATTTGCTCTTGTCCTTGGGAAGTGTCTGGATTTCTACCTTGGAGGCAAGCTCGGTGATCTTTTTCTTGCTGATCTGCCTTCTGAGGTTATTGTATATTCTCTTCGACCAGGTGGAAACGTATCGTATCTCGTCGCCCTCCTCGCTGATCTTATGTAAGAATGCGTACTCGTCGCTCTTTTCCGCGAATCCGCAATTAGTGCAGGTAATAACGTTGTGGTTTTCCACCGCCATATTGAATTCGGTATGGCAGTTAGGGCACATATAAAGAACGTTTTCAAGTCCGTCAATATGGTCGTTATGGGTATATCTTATATGTAGTATCTCTTGCTCACGGTATGCATCAAATTCAAGAGCCTTATCGGTCTTATCCTTGATATCAAAGATATCCATCTCGGCTATATCTTCCTTGTCGAAGAGCTTGTAGATATCCATAAAGGTGGTGCCGCGGCGGATTCCCGACGACCACTTGGGCATAGAGAAATACGTTCCGCTGGTTTTCGCCATATAAATATCGGTTTTCAGCCATTTAAGGAATTCGTATGTAGCAACAGGGATAGGCGTAGACCGTCCGTCCTCGCACATAAGTCCCGCGGGATAGATTACCAGAATTCTGCCCTCTTCGATAACTCTCTTCATCTTCGCAAGATCGCGAAGGCTGGTCTGGAATTGCTGCTTGGGTATAACTCCGATGCTGTCCATTGCCTTTTTGAGAGGGAGTGTGCTATAGAATGAGTTGCTGACTACAAAGGTCATAGGAACCTTCGTGGCTCCGATAAGATTGACAAAGTCGAGGGCGGCCTCGTGGTTTGCTATAACTACGAAGGGGCCTTCTTTCCCCTTGATCTCATTGCGGAGCAGCTTGCACTTAAATGCGATCTTAGATACGAGCATAGATATGAATCTCGCAAGACCGTAGACAAAGCGAGATTGCGGAGGAAGAGGCTCTCTTACCTTGCGCTTTTTTTCGGGGCGCTGAGGCTTGG
>JAZRHO010000019.1:0-8332 GCA_045644805.1 Eubacteriales bacterium
CTGTTTTCGGAAAGAATTTTATCTGAGCTTTTTACTAATGCGTCTGCCATTGCAAGAAGCGCTTCATTAATTTTTTCGTCACTGATTCCGCGTATCTTTTCGGATGCCGCTTTTGCGGATTCGCAGATAATTCTTGTAGAACTTTTATTTTCCATAGTTTCTCCGGTTAGATTTGTTTAGCGAAGAATTTTGTTCCTATCGCGGTATTGTCCATAGCGTCATAAAGTCTTTCGGGATATTCACCGTTTAAAATAATCATATCGCATCCCGCTTCGTTTGCTATTTTTGCTGCGCGCAGCTTAGTTTCCATACCGCCTGTACCCAGCTTTGTTCCGGCAGATCCTGCCAGAGCAAAGATTTCTTCGTTAAGATCGTGCACTTCGGGTATAAGCTTTGCCGTGTTATCCTTATGAGGATCAGCGGTATAAAGGCCATCTATATCTGAAAGAAGAATCAGCAGGTCGGCATTTATACTTACTGCTATTTTCGCCGCAAGAGTATCGTTATCTCCAAAAGCTATCTCCTCGGTTGCAACCGTATCGTTTTCGTTGATTATAGGAAGCACCGCAAGATCTAAAAGACGTAACATAGTATTTTTAAATTTGCTGTGTCTGTCATCGCACGAAAGATCTGATGACGTTAATAAAATCTGAGCCACAGTATGATTGTATTCAGAAAAAAGCTTATCGTATGTATACATCAATTCGCATTGACCCACTGCCGCGCATGCTTGCTTCCCGGCAATGTCATCGGGTCGTTTTCCAAGACGTAGCTTTCCGACTCCCATTCCTATTGCGCCCGATGAAACGAGAATAACCTCGTTTCCTGCATTTTTAATGTCGCTTACTATCTTGCAAAGCGATTCAATGCGTCTTATGTTCACGCAGCCGTTTTCGTAAGTAAGGGTTGATGTTCCAATCTTTATAACAATTCTCATTGCTAAATCTCCGCGTTTGAGTGATATATTTTAGAGTATAGCACATTTTTCTTCACTTTACAATACTAAATTCAAATTTGTTCAAGAAAGTGAAAGGTCTTATCTTATACCGTATTTTTCTATGATGTAGTCCATGTCCTTATCGCCTCTGCCGGAGAGATTTATGAGGATTGAACCTCGTTTTATTTCCTTTGCCAGCTTCATAGCGTAGGCCACAGCATGCGAGCTTTCGATAGCGGGAATTATACCTTCAAGACGAGCGAGCTTGTAGAAAGCATCAATAGTTTCTTCATCATTAACAACATCATATTTAACTCTGCCAAGGTCATGAAGAAAAGCGTGCTCGGGTCCTGACGAAGGGTAGTCCAGACCGCTTGCGACAGAATAAACGGGAGCCGGCTCTCCGTTTTCATCTTTAAGCATAATGCTGTTAAAGCCGTGCATTATGCCTTCCGTACCGTACTTCAGGCTTGCCGCATGGTCACCGAGCGCAGAGCCTCTTCCAAGGGGCTCTATTCCGTAAATATCCACGGGATCGTTCAAAAATCCCGCAAATATACCCATAGCGTTAGAGCCTCCGCCGACGCATGCAACAACGGCATCGGGAAGCTCGCCCGTCATTTCGATAAATTGCTCGCGAGCCTCAATTCCGACAACGCTTTGAAAATCGCGCACCATCATAGGGAATGGATGCGGACCGACAACAGAGCCAATACAGTAAATTGCATCTTTGTACTCATTGCCGTATGCTTTAAATGCCGCATCAACCGCTTCCTTAAGAGTTGCAAGCCCCTCATTAACTTCAATAACATTTGCACCGAGAATTTTCATTCTTGCAACGTTTGGAGCTTGTTTCTTTATATCGACTGCTCCCATATAAATATCGCACTCAAGTCCGAAATATGCAGCAGCAGTTGCAAGCGCAACGCCATGCTGACCTGCCCCGGTTTCGGCGATTACCTTTTTCTTGCCCATGTATTTAGCCAGAAGAGCCTCTCCCATGCAATGGTTAAGCTTATGAGCGCCTGTATGATTCAAGTCCTCTCTTTTTACGTAAAGCTGAACGTTGCCGAGCGAGGCCGAAAGTCTCTCGAGGTAAGATATCGGAGTAGGTCTTCCTTGAAATTCCTTGCGTATTTTTCTGAGCTCTCCTATAAATTTTGAGGATTTGCAGATTGTGAAGTAAGCCTCTGTTATTTCTTCCATTGCACTTTGAAGCTCTGACGGAATATAAGATCCTCCGTACTTTCCAAAAAAGCCTTTGCTATCCGGATAATTTTTAAAATATGTATCGAATTCGATATTGTTGTATTTCATAATGGATTCTTCCTTATCTATTAATTTGTAGAATTCTTTTTTTAACCGTGTTTTTGAAGGTACGCCATCGTCTAGATAAAATTATCATCTTTATCTCCATTCTGCCGCCTTAGGCGACTGCTTTAATGGGGCTCATAAAAACAAAAAACGCCCCAGGACAGAAAAATAACTTCCGTCAAGGACGAATAAAAATTATCCGCGGTGCCACCTTGATTTGCAGAAAACCTGCCACTTTACGAGATACGTTCCATATCTCAGACAACTTACGTATGCCAACACGTTGCAGAATACTTGGAGCGGTATGACACTCCTTTGACTGCACCCTCAGCGGTCCATTTGAAAGACAGTTTCTAACCCGACTCTCAGCATCACGGGCTCTCTGTGTAGTCTTATCTGACTTTATCTCCGCATCAACGGTTTAGCTTACTAAAGTTTACCACGTTTTGCTACAATTGTCAATAGTTTTTTTCAAAAAAGAAAATTTTTGTTTCGCGAGCTAGATAAAAGTACATGCGATATTCAGCAAATTACTTACTTTTTAGCAGTTAATATTATTCTGCTTTTTTTAGAAAACCCCTTGACAAGATATTTGCGCAGTGATATAATAAACGTAAATTTTCACTTTAGTGAACTAAAATAGTATTGAATTTCGGAGGTCAGTTATGTCACGGGTATTTAATTTTAGCGCAGGTCCCTCAATGCTTCCTGAGGAGGTGCTTAAAACAGCAGCGTCAGAAATGCTTGAATATGGAAGCAGCGGTCAGTCTGTTATGGAGATGTCGCACCGTTCAAAGGAATATCAAGCAATTATCGATGCAGCAGAGGCAGATCTTCGCGAGGTAATGAATATTCCCGACAATTATACGGTTTTATTCCTTCAGGGCGGAGCATCAACTCAGTTTGCAATGGTTCCTTTCAACCTTATGAACAAAAATAAAAAAGCCGATTATATCATCACAGGTCAGTGGGCAAAGAAGGCATACAAGGAGGCTGCTCGTTACGGTAACGCACGCGCTATTGCCTCAAGTGAAGATAAAACCTTTTCGTATATTCCCAAAATCACTTCGGATATGATAGATCCCGAAGCGGATTACGTTCACATCTGTATGAATAATACGATATACGGTACGAAGTGGAAGTCCTTGCCTGAAACTGGTAACGTTCCGCTTGTTGCAGATATTTCGAGCTGCATACTCTCTGAGCCTATTGACGTATCAAAATTCGGTGTGCTTTATGCCGGTGCGCAGAAGAATGTTGCTCCTGCGGGTTTAACTATCGTCATAATCAGAAATGATCTTATCGGGAACGCAATGGATATTACTCCTACAATGCTTGATTATAAAACTCATGCTGATAACGGCTCTATGTTCAACACACCTCCGTGCTATACAATATACATCGCAGGTCTTGTGTTCAAGTGGATAAAGAAGCTCGGCGGACTTGAAGAAATGAAGAAGCTCAACGAGAAAAAGGCGAAGATACTCTACGATTTTCTCGATAAGAGCAAGATGTTCCAAGGAACAGTTGTTCCCGAAGACCGTTCGCTTATGAACGTTCCGTTCGTTACGGGAAATGATGAGCTTGATGCAAAGTTTGTGTCAGCGGCTAAAGCAGCAGGTTTCATTAATATTAAAGGACATCGCAGCGTTGGAGGAATGAGAGCATCTATCTACAATGCTATGCCTATCGAAGGTGTTGAAGAGCTTGTTAAGTTCATGGAGAAATTTGAAAAGGAGAACGGCTGATGTACCAGATTAAAACATACAATAAAATAGCTTCTGTGGGTACTGATTTATTTGATAAGGCAAATTATACTATTTCGGATGCCGCAGAGTCGCCGATCGGTGCAATAGTTCGTTCGGCTGCACTTCATGACGAAGCGTTTCCCGATACTCTTCTTGCAATAGCGAGAGCAGGCGCAGGTACTAACAATATACCGATAGAGCGCTGCAGCGAAAGCGGTATAGTCGTTTTTAATACTCCCAGCGCAAATGCAAATGCGGTAAAGGAGCTTGTTATAGCAGGTCTTCTTCTTTCCTCTCGTAAGGTAATCCCCGCAATTGATTGGGCAAAGACTCTTAAAGGCAACGGCGCGGAAGTGGGAAAAATGGTAGAGAAGGGCAAGGGCGCGTTTGCAGGACCTGAAATACGCGGTAAAAAGCTCGGTGTTATAGGTCTTGGAGCAATAGGCGTTCTCGTGGCAAATGCGGCAAATGACCTTGGAATGACTGTTTATGGATATGACCCTTATTTATCTTTGCAGAATGCTTGGAATCTCTCGCATAATATTAAACGTGCGTCAGAGCTTAAGGACATATATGAGAACTGTGATTACATTTCGCTTCACATTCCCTTGAATGGTGCAACTAAAGGAACTATAAATAAAGCAGCTCTTGAGTCCATGAAGGACGGTGTCAGAATTCTTAACTTTGCGCGTGACGGCCTCGTTGTAAGCGAAGATATGATAGCGGCTTTAAATAGCGGTAAGGTTGCCTCTTATGTTGTCGATTTTCCGACTGATGAAATGATAGGCGTCGAAAACGTCGTTGCTATTCCTCACCTTGGCGCATCTACCCCCGAATCGGAGGATAACTGTGCAGTAATGGCAGCAAAGGAGCTTATTGATTACATAGAGAACGGAAATATCACCAATTCGGTAAATCTTCCTAACGTATCCATGGCAAGGAGCGGTAAATACAGAGTTTGTGTTATTCACAAAAATGTTCCCGCTATTCTTTCGACTATAACCTCCATATTTGCAAAGGACTCAATCAATATTGAGAACATGGTCAATCAATCAAAAGGCGATAT
Organism: Eubacteriales bacterium; assembly: GCA_045644805.1. Classification (GTDB taxonomy): domain Bacteria; phylum Bacillota; class Clostridia; order Oscillospirales; family CAG-272; genus UBA1740. The sequence goes on from JAZRHO010000019.1 coordinate 5,066, forward strand.
GGCATATACTGTTGTAGATGCTAACAGATGCGAGGCTACCGAGCTTATGGCTCATCTTGCAGAGGTTGAAGGAATTATACGTACAAGGGTTATCTAAATCTGAATTTTCGGGCGGAAGTTTTATCTCCGCCCGTATTTTGAGTTTTAAGGAGTTATAATGAGGTATTCAAATTTACATACTCATACAACGTTTTCGGACGGAAAGGGAACTGTTCGTGAAAATATTGAATCTGCAATAAATAAAAATATGCTCTCGATAGGCTTTTCCGATCACAGCTTTACCTCTTGCGACACCAGCTATTGCATGAAGCTTGAAGATTATAAGATATATTCAGATGAAGTAAATAAAATGAAAGCGGAGTATAAGGACAGAATTCCCGTATATCTCGGTATTGAAAAGGATTATTATTCTGAAATTGATAATTCCGCATACGATTATGTTATTGCTTCGGTTCATTATATAGTAAAAAATGGAATTTGCTATCCGATAGACCATTCAAGGATTCAGCAGGAGGAGTGCATCAGGGATGCATTTGGCGGAAGTGTTCTTGATATGGCAAAATGCTATTACGAAATGGTAGCAGAGCATATATATTTATCAAAACCGGATGTTGTAGGACATTTTGATGTTCTTAATAAATTCAGCATTATGCCGGAAAACGATGATCGGTATATGAAGCTCGCGATCGATTCTATGACAGAGTCTGCGAAATATTGTAAATACTTTGAAGTAAATACGGGAGGTATCTCTCGCGGTTGGAGAAAAAATCCCTATCCCAGCGATTATCTGCTTCGCCACCTTCTCTCTATAGGAGGAGAGGTAGTAATAAACAGTGATTCGCATCATCCGGATAACCTTGATTTTTATTTTAATGAATCCTTAGACCTTCTACGCGACGTTGGTTATAAGCATTTTTGCGTATTCAACGGAAAAAAATTTGAACGAATAAAGATTTAATTTTTATACCTAATATGTTATCAAATAGAGTGAAAAGCTATTGACAATATTTTTCTTTGTGTTATAATCAAGTTAATATTATATTTGATTGTTTTTAAGGGGGCAAAAAGTGAAAATTTTAATAGGCTCAGACATAGTTCCAACTTGTGCCACGGAGCGTTATTTCGTAGCTGGAGATATGCAGACTCTATTTGGCGGAGTAAACAACCTTTGCAAGGAAATGGACAGAATAATCATAAACCTTGAATGCGCTCTTACCGATCATGACGGTGCTATTAAGAAGATTGGCCCTAACATTAAGGCTATCCCTGCCACGGTTAATGCTATTAAAAAGCTTGGCGTCACAGATGTTGCGCTCAGCAATAATCACGTGTTCGATTTCGGTATCAAGGGCTTGCGCGACACTATGAAAACTCTTGATGATGCAGGTATCCCATATATGGGTATCGGTGAGAACGATCAGGATTCAAGAAAACCTTATTTCTTTGATCAAGATGGCAAGCGTTTCTGCATTATAAATGTTTGCGAGCATGAGTATACATACGCGCTTCCCAACAGAATAGGCGCGAATCCCTTCAACCCCTTCACCACTATGCGCGATATTCGCGAGGCTAAAAGGGATTGTAACTATCTCATCGTTCTTTATCATGGCGGTAAAGAGTATTGCAAGTATCCTTCACCCCGTATCTATGAGCTTTGCCACGAGATGGTATATTGCGGTGCGGATGTAGTTATTACCCAGCATAGCCACTGTGTAGGTTGCTACGAGCAATTTGAGGGAGGACATATCGTATACGGTCAAGGAAACTTTAACTTTTCATATGGTGACAATTCTTCAAGAAATCCTCTTTGGATGACATCCTTGCTTGTTGAGCTTGAAGTAGAGGACGGCATTAATATAAAGTTCCATCCAATAGTGTGTACCGATACCGGCTGCGATATAGCGCCTGCGGATAAGGCAAAGGAGATTATGGACGCCTTTGTTTCAAGAAACGCAGAACTTCTTAACGGCAAATGGCGCGATGGCTGGCATGCGTTCTGCGTAGATCCGGAGCGTAAATACTATCACGATAGCATAGTCAAGGCATGCGACGACGATGAGCGCAAGCAAATGTTTTCACACTATCTTGATTGTGAGGCTCATACCGATGTATGGCGTGAACTTTATCCAAGCTGGATTATTACTAACGAGATGTAATAAAATTGTTAAAGCTCAATATTGGTGAACCTTCGTTACAATTTTGTGTTTTTTTGGACAATATACAGAAATAAGCGGTTGCTCGATAGTTGGTAAAGAGCAACCGCCATTTTTTACAGTAGAGTAATATTATATCTTTATGCTTGTACCAATAGTGGCATTATAGGATTTGCCGTCTACGGAAACGGTAAATGTATCACCGCTTATGCTTACAGAAAATACCTTGCCGCAAAGGCGCACGTTTTCAACCTTCATTGAATCGGCAGGACGGTTTTTAACCGGGCTGATTGTAATGCTGCCGTCAAATGCAGGACGTATGCCAAATATGTAGTAAAATATCATTTGCGCGGCAGATACGGAGCTGATATCACCCTGTAAATCAGAGTGATCTTTATTCAAAGCCATGTTAGCAAGGCAAGAGTCGCCAAGGAACGGTAATCTCTCTCCCCACCAGAGGACACGCTTTAAAATATCGGTAGCAAGCGAATCGTATCCTGTCTCATAAAGCTGAGCGCATATCTGCATTACGAAATGCGTGCAGCTTCCGCCGCCTCCGTTGTCTATATCATCCTGATCGTACTGAGGATCAAGCTTGGATATACTGTGCAGACCGAATTTTGAAAGGAATTCGCGATCGTTAAGATGGGAAACAAGGCCCTCGCGCTCCTTTTCACCAATTACTCCGCTTGCGAGGAATTTGAACATCTGCACCGTATAGCGCACGTCCTTGTTGCCGTTTGCATCAATGAAATCGTACCATTTTATATCATCATTCCACAAAGTCTTAAGCTTTTCTTTAAGTGCCGCGGCACGCTTGGGCAGACGTTCGTCGGGCTCGCCTGCGATACACGTCAATTCGTATGCACGCATATAGTTCATGTAACGGCGTGCATTAAGATCGGGCATAATTCCGTTATACGGTCCGTTACCCCAATTCATCAGCTCAAGATGGTCATCTCCGCCAACACCGTAGTCGTAAAGCTCCACGTCTCGTGTAAGGTCGTCGCAAACGTACGCGTGGTACTTCATCCATTCAAGCACAGTGCGGTCGCCTACCTGCTCATTTAAGAACTCTCGCTCACCGGTTGTCAAAACGTGATGATATACCATA
>JAZRHO010000020.1:0-17675 GCA_045644805.1 Eubacteriales bacterium
GCAGAAATCACGATAGAGGGCAATGCGCAACTGTCCAACATCGAGGGTGTGGCATTATCACAAGATATTGCGTATGGTGGTAAGTTCGAATGTTCCAATGAAATCGTCAACGCCGTTTACAATAATGCGCTTTGGGGACAAAAGGGGAATTTCATTAGCATCCCCAGCGATTGCCCGCAGAGGGACGAGCGTTTGGGCTGGACGGGTGACGCGCAGGTATTTTGCAGAACAGCATCAATTAACTACGACACCGAAAAGTTCTTCACGAAGTGGCTCGATGACGTTGCGCTTGAGCAGAGTGGGGCCGGAGCTGTTTACGGAATCGTTCCCGATTGCCTCGGAAAAGGAAGGGCCACCCGTATATCCGCCGCATGGGGCGACTGCGCTTGCATTATTCCATGGCAAATATATACCGCTTACGGAAACAAAGAGCTTCTCCGCTCTCACCTTCCGATGATGAAAAAGTGGGTAAACTATCTTCTCAGCGCAGGTCCTGAGGAGTATCTTTGGCTCTCCGGCTTCCATTACGGAGACTGGCTTGCTATGGACGCAGGTGAGGATTCCTACGTAGGAGCTACGTCAAACGACCTCATAGCCTCCGCATTCTTTGCTTATTCTACCGAGCTTCTTGTCAAGGCAGGCGAGGCTCTCGGAGAGGATATGAGTGAATACAAAGCTCTTTATAAAAACGTAAGAGACGCATTCCGCGAATACTTTATGGAAAACGGTATGCCTAAGGAAGAATTCCCGCTGACCGAGATTGCTCCAAAAAATCATGCAATCGTTGACACAGTACGCCGCGGTGTAACGCAGACGGCAATAGTTCTTATTCTCAAATTCGGTCTTTATGAGGAATGCGAGCGCGAGGGACTTGTCAACAAGCTCGTTGAGCTTATTCTGGAAAACGGCGGAAGAATGACTACGGGCTTTGTAGGAACGCCTTATATTCTTCACGTTCTCACCGAAAACGGCAAAACTGAGCTTGCCTATTCTCTTCTCATGCAGGAAAAGAATCCCTCATGGCTCTACTCTGTATGCCATGGGGCTACCACGATGTGGGAGCACTGGAACAGTCTTAAAGAGGACGGAAGCTTCTGGAGCACGAACATGAATTCCTTCAATCACTATGCTTACGGCGCAGTGTTTGATTGGATGTTCAACGTTTCGCTCGGCATATGCCCCTCGGAAGACGAGGTTGCTTACAAGCACGTTCTTCTGAATCCCCATCCGAGCAAGGAACTCGGCTTTGCAAAGGGCTTTATAGATTCAAGAAACGGTAAGATTTTCGCTCATTGGTATTACAAAGGCGATAAGGTCTACTATGAGTACTCTATTCCCAGAGGAGTCAGCGCAGAGCTTACCCTTCCTTCGGGACGCAAGGAAAATCTCACCGAGGGTACTTACCATTTCGCAGAGTAACAGTTAAAACTCAGTAATTAATAAGAAAGGGGCTGCTTCATTCAGGCAGAACCAAAAAAGAGCGAAGTTTCCGTTAAAAAGACGGGTTCTTCGCTCTAATTCTTTGCTTATTAGTTTTTTAGCTTGAAATTCTATAAATTTCTTCTATTTTTATGCTCTTTTTATACCGCCGTTTCCTCACTCACCGAATTTTTCATACGGCTATCGTTGGTCAGCCGACGGCTTCTGCTCTAAATCAAACAAGCCCCTTTTTGTTTTTAAGCAAGCAAAAATAGCTTATATTTCAAAAACGCATGTACCATCACGGTACAAATTCTTTGTTTTATTATACTTACACGGCATTTTTTGCTTTTTACAGCCTTATTTGTTATATTTTCGCCAAACTTTCAGAGATAAGCAGTTTTGACAAAATAACAGACGGACAAGTTATTTATTTTGTAAATTAACGAGAATTTGATATTTTTTTGTCAAAGTCTTGAATTGACGGTCTTAATATGTTATAATAAGATGGTTTGTTATGAAATAAAAATAAAAGAAATCTTTGGAGGTACATTTTGAACAAAATTTCTATCATAGGCACAGGAAGTGTCGGCTCGACGATCGCCTACACTCTTACCGTTATGGGTATTGCCTCGGAAATCGTTATGATCGACATTAATAATGAAAAGGCACTTGGAGAAGCATTGGACATTCGCCAGGGAACTCCCTTCTGCGGAGCTTGCTCCATTTACGCGGGAAGCTACCGCGATGCAGAGGGCTCGAACATCGTTATTCTCACATCGGGCGTTGCAAGAAAGGCAGGTCAGTCAAGACTTGACCTTGCTCAGACGAACGTTAACATCACTAAGATGATTATTCCCGAAATCACCAAATATGCTCCCGACGCTACTTACATAATCGTCAGCAACCCAGTTGACGTTCTTACTTACACCTTCAATAAGCTTTCGGGACTTCCCGAAAACCGTATTATCGGCTCTGGAACGATACTCGATACAGCTCGCCTTCGCGCAAGACTCTCCGAGTACTATAACATAAACCAGTCAAACGTTCACGCATACGTTTTCGGCGAGCACGGTGATTCGTCGTTCATTCCATGGTCAATTGCGAATATTTCTAACGTTCCGATTGAGGAATGCAACAAGCTTATCGGCATCCCCGGTATGCAGTCCCCCGCTCTCGACTACGATGAAATCGAGCAGTACGTAAGAAAGTCCGGCGGGCGCGTTATCGCGCGCAAGGGCGCGACCTTCTATGCGGTATCCGTATCCGTTTGCCATATCTGCAAATGCATTCTTGCGGGAATTGATACGACTATGACTATATCCACGATGATGCACGGTGAATACGGCATTGAAGACGTATGTCTCAGTACGCTTAATCTTGTCGGCCACGACGGAATCCGCAGCAAGGTAAACGTCAAGCTCAGCGACGAGGAAGTGGCAAAGCTTCACCGCAGTGCGGAAACTCTGAAAGACATCATCAGAAATCTTGATATATGATAAATTACGAGGTGAATATAATGGATTACCGTATAGAACACGACTCCATGGGCGAGGTTAAAGTCCCCGCGGACAGACTCTGGGCAGCTCAGACTCAAAGAAGCTGCGAAAACTTCCGTATAGGCGTAGGCATTGAAACTATGCCCAGAGAGATAACTCATGCCTTCGGAATATTAAAAAAGGCTGCAGCTCTTGCCAATAACGAGCTTAAGAGCGAAAAAATGACAGACGAAAAGCTCGACGTTATCTCAAAGGCATGCGATGAGGTTATTTCCGGCTCTCTTAACGACCACTTCCCTCTCGTAGTATGGCAGACAGGCTCCGGTACGCAGTCAAACATGAACGCAAACGAGGTAATAGCAAACCGCGCAAACCAGCTTGCGGGCAAAAAGCTCGTTCACCCAAATGACGATATTAATATGAGCCAATCCTCAAACGACACCTTCCCTACCGCTATGCACATCTCTGCGGTTTACGCTATCGAGGATAAGCTCATTCCAGCGATAGAGCTTCTTATATCTACCTTCAAGAGACTCGAAAAGGAAAATGAAGGAATAGTAAAATCAGGAAGAACTCACCTTCAGGACGCAACTCCTATCACCTTCAGCCAGGAAATCAGCGGCTGGCGCTCAAGCCTTGAGCGTGACGTTGAGCTTCTCCGCCTTGCAATAAAGCCCCTTTACGAGCTTGCGCTCGGCGGCACTGCCGTAGGTACGGGTCTTAACACCCCGCGCGGCTTTGCAGAGCTTGTTGCGGCAAAGGTTGCTTCGCTTACCGGCAAGCCCTTCGTTACCGCGGCTAACAAATTCCATGCTCTTACCTCAAAGGATGAGCTCGTATTTGCTCACGGAGCTATCAAGGCGGCCGCTTGCGATATGATGAAGATAGCAAACGACGTACGTTGGCTTGCATCAGGCCCTCGCGACGGTCTTGGCGAAATACGTATTCCCGAAAACGAGCCCGGCTCTTCAATCATGCCCGGCAAGGTAAATCCCACTCAGTGCGAAGCTGTAACTATGGTTGCGGTTCAGGTTATGGGTAACGACGTTGCCGTTTCCATGGCAGCATCTCAAGGTAACTTTGAGCTTAACGTATTTATGCCCGTTGCAATGTATAACTTCCTTCAGTCGGCAAGACTTCTTGCGGAATCAATAGTTTCCTTCAACAATAACTGCGCCGTCGGTATTACGGCTGACAAGGAGAAGATGCACCACAACCTTCACAATTCTCTCATGCTCGTAACCGCTCTCAACCCCTACATAGGCTATGAAAACGCGGCTAAAACGGCTAAGAAGGCATACCGTGACAATATATCTCTTAAGGAAGCCTGCGTTGCGCTCGGATTCCTTACTGCCGAGAGATTTGACGAGGTGTTCCATCCCGAGCAGATGGTATAAAAATTCTCTAAAAAAACAGAAAACGTAAATTTGGAGGCAAATAATGAAAGTAAGTTATTTCCCCGGATGCACTCTTCGTACAAAGGCAAAGGAGCTTGACCTTTACGCACGCAAGTGCGCCGAGGCTCTCGGAGTCGAGCTTTGCGAAATAGAGGATTGGCAGTGCTGCGGCGGCGTGTTCGTTACGTCGCGCGACGAAATTGCGACAAAGCTTTCCTCTGTCCGCGCCCTTACCTCTGCAAGAGATAACGAGCGCCCTCTTGTTACGGTGTGCTCCGCGTGTCATAATGTTATAAAACAAACAAACGAAGCCATGAAATCGGATGCTGAGTTCGCATCAAAGGTAAATCTTTACATGGCAAAGGAAAAGAACAAAACAGAATACCACGGTGAGTGCGAGGTGCTTCACTACCTTGAAATGCTCGACCGTGTTGTAGGATTTGATAAAGTACGGGAGGCGGTCAAGAACCCCTTGACGGGCAAAAAAATTGCCGCATATTACGGCTGCCTGCTTCTGCGCCCCGGCAAAACTATGGCGTTTGATGACGTTGAAAATCCCACTATCATTGAAAACTTTATCCGCGCGCTCGGTGCTGAGCCTGTCATTTATCCCGCAAGAAACGAATGCTGCGGCGGATACATCACTCTCGAAGACCCCGCGGCTGCAAAGAAAAGAAGCAACGCGGTTTCCGAAAGCGCAGAAAATCACGGTGCGGAAATGATAGTTACCGCATGCCCTCTTTGCAAGTACAACCTTGAAAAGTGCGGCTCCCGTCTCCCCGTCATCTATTTTACCGAGCTTCTCGCAGAGGCTCTCGGTGTGAAGGAGGGTTAAGCAATGCACGGCAATAGTGAAAATGGTAAAAAGGAAATACTCCGTATGAGCGGTGTAAACCCCTTGAAGTGTATGCGCTGCGGCAAGTGCACCGCTACCTGCCCCTCGTATGACGAGATGGAATATCACCCTCACCAGTTTGTTTATATGGTAGAGCGCGGTGATATAGAAACTCTAAAAAATTCACCGTCTATTTATAAGTGCCTGTCCTGCTTTGCATGCGTTGACAGATGCCCCCGCGGCGTCGAGCCCGCAAAGCTTATCGAGGCATTAAGACTCACCGTTATTCGTGAAAAGGGTAAAAATCACCTTACGGCAAATGACGTTCCCGCGCTCCTCGACGAGGATATGCCAATTCAGGCACTCGTGAGCGCAATGAGAAAATATTCCAAATAAGGAGGAGAAACAGATATTATGCAAAGAATTGGCGTTTTTGTTTGCCATTGCGGCACTAACATTGCCGGAACGGTAGACGTTAAAGCCGTTGCAGAGGCGCTTAAATACGAGCCCGGTGTCGTTGTCTCCACCGAGTATCAGTATATGTGCTCTCAGGCGGGTCAGGACATGATAAAGGATGCTATCCGCGAGCATAAGCTCACAGGTATCGTCGTTTGCTCCTGCTCACCCCGTATGCACGAGGCTACGTTCAGAAAGACCGCCGCTGCGGCAGGTCTTAATCCCTACATGGTCGAAATCGCGAACATCCGGGAGCAATGCTCCTGGGTACATAAGGAAATGCCCATAGGTACCGAAAAGGCTATAATTCTCGGCAAGGCGGCAGTTGCAAAGGTAAATCTCAACGCACCCCTTACTCCAGGAGAAAGCCCCGTAACCAAGCGCGCTCTCGTTATAGGCGGAGGTATCGCGGGTATTCAGACTGCTCTTGACATTGCCGATGCGGGCTTCCCCGTTGACATTGTTGAGACAAAGCCCACCATCGGAGGTAAAATGGCTCAGCTCGATAAGACCTTCCCGACACTCGACTGCGCCGCTTGTATCCTTACTCCCAAGATGGTTGACGTAGCTCAGAATGACAAAATCCGAATCTTTTCTTACAGCGAAGTAACAGAAGTAGGCGGATTCGTAGGCAATTTTGACGTTACAATCAAGCGCCGCGCGCGCTACGTTAAAGAAGACCTTTGCACGGGCTGCGGTGCATGCACCGAAAAATGCCCTCAGAAAAAGGTGCCTAACGAGTTCAACCTCGGAATGGATAATCGCAGAGCTATATATATTCCATTCGCACAGGCAGTTCCCAAGGTTGCTACAATTGATGCAGACTACTGCATGATGCTCAAGAGCGGAAAATGCGGAGTTTGCTCCAAGGTCTGCGCTGCCGGCGCTATCGACTATAAGGCAAAGGACGAGTACATTCAGGAAAAATACGGTGCTATCGTTGTTGCTACGGGCTTTAATCCCATATCCATGGATAAGTTTGACGAGTACGCATACTCTCAGTCAAAGGACGTTATCACCTCTCTTGAATTTGAAAGACTAACCAACGCGGCAGGTCCTACTCAGGGTAAGCTGCTTCGTCCCTCAGACGGTGAGCATCCTCATACCATCGTATTTGTACAGTGCGTAGGCTCGCGCTGCGCATCCTGCTCAGAAAAGGGCAAGGAATATTGCTCGAAGATATGCTGCATGTATACCGCAAAGCACGCAATGCTCACACGCGATAAGTATCCGGATACCGACGTTTACGTATTCTATATTGACGTTCGTACCCCCGGTAAGAACTTCGACGAGTTCTACCGCCGCGCGGTTGAGGAATACGGAGTGCACTACATAAAGGGCATGGTAGGAAAGGTATCACCAGAAGGAAACAAGCTTAAGGTGCAGGCGTCCGACCTCATTGCAGGAAAGCAGCTTCATATCGACGCTGACCTCGTAGTTCTCGCGGCGGCTATCGAGCCTGATAAATCCGCGCGTCCTCTTGCTACTATGCTTACAGCAAGCATGGATACGAACGATTTCTTCACCGAAGCGCATCCGAAGCTCCGTCCCGTAGAGAGCCCCACGGCAGGCGTGTTCCTTTCCGGTGCGTGCCAGGGTCCAAAGGACATTCCCGAAACAGTATCTCAGGCAGGCGCGGCAGCATCTAAGGTTATAGGTCTTCTTTGTAAAGATAAGCTTACAGGAAACCCCTGTGTCGCACATTCCGACGAGATGATGTGTAACGGCTGCTCCACGTGTGAGAAGGTATGCCCCTACGGAGCTATAACATATCAGGATAAAGAATTCAGAATGCCCGACAGAACAACAAAGGTACGCCGCATAGCTGTTGTTAACGAAGCGGTATGCCAAGGCTGCGGAGCTTGTACCGTTGCTTGTATGTCAGGCGCTATGGACCTCAAGGGCTTCCTTAACAAACAAATAATGGCGGAGGTAGATGCAATATGCAAGTAAATAACGGTTATAAGCCTCTTATCGTTGCGTTCTGCTGCAACTGGTGCTCATATGCTGGCGCTGACCTTGCGGGAAACAACAGACTGAGCTACCCGGCTGACGTAAAGATAATCCGCGTTCCCTGCTCTTGCAGAGTCAACCCCATGTTCATTCTCCGCGCCTTTCAGCGCGGTGCTGACGGAGTTATAATCTGCGGATGCCATCCCGGTGACTGCCATTACACCTCCGGAAACTATTATACACGCCGCCGTATGGCGCTTCTGTTCTCGATGCTTGACTATCTCGGCATCGAAAAGGAGCGTACCCGTGTTGAGTGGGTATCTGCTGCGGAAGGCGCAAAGTTTGCCGCAACAATGAATGATTTCGCCGAAAAGGTTGCAGCCCTCGGTGAAAATAAGAGATTGGAGGATTTACGATGCAAGAAATAACCCGTGAAATTCTCATAAAAAAAGCGTCAGAGCTTCTCGATAACGGAACGGTATGTGCTGTTCTCGGTTACAAAAGCGGAGACTTTGAATATGACGTTACTCCTGCGCTTTTCAAGACGAAGGAGGAGCTCGAGAGAGATTTTGTTTACAATGATTTCTGCTCTCAGAACTTCTCTAAATACCTTATCGGCGCGAGTGCAAAATCAGAAGGCAAAATTCTCGTCTTCCTGAAGCCCTGTGATACGTACAGCTTCAATCAGCTCCTCACCGAGCATAGATTTGACCGTGAAAAGGTATATGCTGTCGGTATCGGCTGCGACGGTATGCTCGACGCGAAGGTACTTAAGGAAAAGGTTTCTTCTATCCGTTCAGCAAAGGCAGAGGCAGACTGTGTTCTTGTCGAAACGCTTTATGACGGTACGGTTACACTCGACCGCATGGAATGTATGCCCGAAAGATGCAAAAACTGCAAGTCTAAAAAGCACGTTGCCTACGATGAGCTTATAGGCGATGACGGAGAGGTTCTCGCATCCGCTCGCTTTGATGAGGTCGAGGCACTTGAAAAAATGACACCCGACGAGCGTTATGAGTTCTGGCAGGGCGAGCTTTCGCGCTGCATACGCTGTAACGCGTGCCGTGATATATGTCCTGCCTGCACCTGTGAAAAGTGCGTGTTCGACAACCCGAATTCGGGTGTTGAAAACAAAGCGGCGGCAGACTCATTTGAGGAGAAAATGTTCCACATTATCCGTGCGTTCCACGTAGCGGGAAGATGCACAGACTGCGGAGAGTGCTCAAGAGTTTGCCCTCAGAATATTCCGCTTCACCTTCTCAACCGCAAATTTATCAAGGATATTGATAGCTTCTACAGTGAGTACCAGGCGGGTGCCGTTGTCGGAAACCGTGCTCCCATCGTTGATTATACAGTCGATGATATTGAGCCTTCAGATGCAACAAAAGGAGGTAACGATTAATGCGTAAGCTCCAAATTGATAAGTTAAGTTTACTTTTTAGCGAGATTTCCAAATCTGCTAAGCTCTATCTTCCCATAGATTCAAAGGGCGGAGCAAAATACGAGGAATGGTCAGAGGGCAAAGTGCTCTCCGACGCCCTCAATACAGTAAGAAGCCCTAAGGATTTCTTCTTCCCACAGACCGAAAATCTTATGGATTTCAAAACAGAAGGCAAGAGCATTGAGATAATAGACACGCGCGAGGAATGCGAGGATTTCGTTATTTTCGGAGTGCGTGCGTGCGACGTGAGGAGCTTCGATATTCTCGACCGCGTATTTCTCTCGGAGCCCGTCGATACATATTACAAAAACCGCCGCGACCACGGAATTATAATATCCATGGCATGCGAAAAGCCTGCGGAGACTTGCTTCTGCAAAACCTTCTTAATTGATGCCTCTCGGCCCATGGGAGACATTGTTACTTATAAGACGTCAGATGCTCTTTACCTTGAAGCAAATAGCGAAAAGGGTAAGGCTCTGCTCGATTCCCTTTCTTCTCTTACCGAGGAGTGCGACAGCTCTTCGGCAGACGCACAGAAGGCTCTTATAAAAGAGCGCATAAACTCGCTTCCCCTTTCGGGACTTGATGCCTCCTCCTTCGGCAAGGACAAGACAAGTGAATTCTTTACGGCACCTGAATGGAGCGAGCTTTCCGAGTCCTGCCTTGGATGCGGAACCTGCACGTTCGTATGCCCCACCTGCCAGTGCTATGATATTAAAGATTTCAACACGGGTCACGGCATAAAGAGATTCCGTTGCTGGGATTCCTGTATGTATTCCGACTTCACTAAGATGGCGCACGGCAACTCAAGACTTACACAGCTTGAAAGATTCCGTCAAAGATTTATGCATAAGCTCGTATATTATCCGACAAATAATGACGGTCTGTTCTCCTGCGTAGGATGCGGCAGATGCATTTCCAAATGCCCCATTAATATGAATATCGTAAAAGTAATGAAGAAGCTCGGAGGAAGTAATAATGCTTGAAAACAATGAAGCTTTGATACCAAAGGTCGGCGTCGTTACCGATATAAGAATTGACACGCCTGACGTCAAAACCTTCCGCGTTGTCACTCCCGACGGCAAAAAGGCATTCGAGCATAAGCCCGGTCAGTGCGCAATGCTCTCCATTCCGGGAGTAGGCGAAGCGATGTTCTCTATCACATCATCTCCGACAAACGAGGAATTTATGGAATTTTCCATAAAGAAGTGCGGATGTGTTACCGAATGGCTTCACTCAATGGAGGTAGGTCAGCAAATAACAATCCGGGGCCCTTACGGCAACCCGTTCCCCGTAGACACCGCTTTTGTCGGTCACGATATGCTCTTTATTGCGGGCGGTATAGGACTTGCGCCTCTGCGTTCGGTTATCAACTACTGCCGTCATTACCGCGACCGTTACGGAAAAATAGACATAGTTTACGGCTCGCGCAGCATGCAGGACCTTGTTGATTATAAGGAAATAATTGACGAGTGGGCGACCGACGCAGGCGTTAACGTTCATCTTACCATAGACCGCGAGCAGCCCGAGTGGCAGGGCCACGTCGGATTTGTACCGAATTACGTAAAGGAGCTTGGCTTCTCTACCGATAAGATCGCTATTCTCTGCGGTCCTCCCATCATGATCAAGTTCACCCTTGCGGGTCTTCAGGAGCTCGGCTTTGACAAGACGCAGGTCTATACGACTCTTGAGCTTCGAATGAAGTGCGGCATAGGAAAGTGCGGACGGTGCAACGTCGGCGCAAAATATGTCTGCAAGGACGGACCCGTGTTCCGTTGCGACGAGCTTGACGAGCTCCCCGACGAGTATTAAGAAGTTTTTGAAAGGAAATTTGAAAATGGAAAATATGGTAAATATATACCTTTTCGGTAAGAAGTACAGCGTTCCCGAAGACCTTACCATTATGCGCGCTATGGAATACGCAGGCTACCAGCTCGTACGCGGATGCGGATGCCGTAACGGCTTCTGCGGTGCTTGCGCTACCATCTACCGCATAAAGGGCGATAAGGAGCTTCGTACCTGTCTCGCTTGCCAGACAAAGGTTGAGAATGATATGTATATCGCAACTCTTCCCTTCTTCCCTCTTGCAAAGCAGGTCTACGATATGGAGAAGATACCGCTTACCGAGCAGGTAATGATGCAGCTCTATCCCGAAATCTACGCTTGTATCGGCTGTAACGCATGCACGAAGAGCTGTACTCAGTCTCTTAACGTTATGCAGTACATAGCATACGCGCAAAGAGGAGAGTTTGAAAAGTGCGCTGAGGAATCCTTCGACTGCGTAATGTGCGGAGTTTGCTCATCACGCTGCCCCGCCGGCATCTCACATCCTCAGGTCGCAATGCTTGCGCGCCGTATTAACGGAAAGTACCTCGCTCCAAAGTGCGGACATCTCGAAGACCGTGTCCGCGAGATAAACGAAGGTACGTTCACCGAGCTTATTGAGGCTCTTATGGGCAAGCCTGTTGAGGAGCTGAAGGAGCTTTACAACAACAGAGAAATCGAAAAGTAAGGAGGAGTGACAGATGTATTCAGAGCAGTTTCAGAACTCACTTAAGGCAGTAGAATCCGCAAGAGAAGCGAATATAGCATATGAACCCGCGCGTATGACCGCCAAGGAGAAAGAGGATCTTCTCGCGGCATACCATCCTGACTATAAAAAGAGCGAATTTACAGAGCTCAAGATAGGCCCGAACAAGGGCGATAAGGTTCCGACAGAGCTTTGCCGTACTCTTCAGGCAAAAAGTCGTATCAAGGCATCTGACGTAAATCTTGGGGATATAACGTACGACGTTGACGTTCTCGTAATCGGCGGCGGCGGCGCAGGCGCTTCCGCGGCAATCGAAGCTCACGAAGCGGGCGCAAACGTTATGATAGTTACAAAGCTTCGTATAGGAGATGCCAACACTATGATGGCAGAAGGCGGAATTCAAGCGGCAGATAAGCCTAACGACTCCCCCGCTATCCACTTTGTTGACGCATTCGGCGGAGGACACTTTGCCGCAAAGCGCGACCTTCTCGCAAAGCTCGTCTGCGATGCTCCCGATGCTATAAAGTGGCTCGGAGAGCTCGGCGTTGAGTTTGACAAAATGCCCGACGGCACTATGGTTACAACTCATGGAGGCGGTACGTCACGCAAGCGTATGCATGCCGCGAAGGACTATTCTGGCGCTGAAATTATGCGTACTCTGCGCGATGAGGTACTTAACCGCGGCATTCCAGTAGTTGATTTTACTTCTGCTATTGAGCTTATCCTTGACGATAAGGGCAACGCGGCAGGCGCAGTTCTTATGAATATGGAAACAAAGGAGCTTATGGTAGCACGCGCCAAGACGGTTATTATCGCTACGGGCGGCGCAGGACGTATGCACTATCAGGGCTTCCCCACCTCGAACCACTACGGCGCAACCGCAGACGGTCTTGTTCTCGGTTACAGAGTAGGCGCAAAGCTTCTTTATGCTGAAACTCTTCAGTACCACCCCACCGGCGCGGCATTCCCCCAGCAAATATTCGGAGCTCTCGTTACCGAGAAGGTTCGTTCTCTCGGTGCAAAGCTAGTTAACAGCGACGGTAAGGTATTCATGCATCCGCTTGAGACCCGTGACGTTGCAGCGGCATCAATAATACGCGAATGCTCCGACAGAGAATCGGGTATTGACACCGGCAACGGCAAAGCCGTTTGGCTTGATACTCCAATGATTGAGAAAATAGGCGGTGAGGGTACTATCGAAAAGCGTATACCCGCTATGATGCGTATGTTCGCAAGCTACGGCATTGACATCAGAAAAGAGCCTATTCTCGTTTATCCTACTCTTCATTACCAGAACGGTGGTCTCGATATAAACGTCGACGGAATGACAACAAATGTTGACAATCTTTATGTCGCGGGAGAGGCTGTCGGCGGTATCCACGGCAAAAACCGTCTCATGGGCAACTCTCTTCTTGACATTATCGTATTCGGACGCAGTGCGGGCAAAAATGCTGCTGCGCGCGCAAAGAACGTTACGGTAGGAAAGCTGACTCTTGCTCATATAGCGAAGTTCGATAAAGAGCGCAAGAAAGCAGGCATAAACACCAATGAGGTTTCGCCAAAGCTCCTTCCCAACTACACAAATCAAAAAGATATTTAAAGACATTTAATATAAGGAGATGATTCAGACATGAAACTCTTTGGCGGTGTTATTCCTGTCACAGGTATAACCTTCTTTATGTTTTCTATTCTCGCTATCGCGGTCATCGGTTATTCTCTCGGCCGCATAACT
This sequence comes from Eubacteriales bacterium, assembly GCA_045644805.1. Lineage (GTDB taxonomy): Bacteria > Bacillota > Clostridia > Oscillospirales > CAG-272 > UBA1740. The sequence continues at coordinate 13,263 of JAZRHO010000020.1, forward strand.
GTAAAAGGCGTATCGCTCGGCGACGCGGCTGTATTTATTGTCGCGCTCGTGTTCGGTGCTATCTTCTATAAAAATCTTGATGCGCAGCTCACGGTAAAAGGCACACTTGAGACTGTAAGCTATGCATCAAACGCTCTTAAGACTATTGAAAACCTCGGACTTATTCTTTTCGTTACCTCGGTAGGCTTTATCGCAGGTCCGAAATTCTTCGGAAATATTAAGAAAAACTTTAAGTCCTACGTTCTCGTCGGTCTCGTTGTTATTATTGCGGGCGGCGTCTCAGCCATCGGCTGCATACTCTTCGGCAGATACGTTGTAGGCGCTACCAATTACGATGAGCTTACAGCTATGATAGTCGGTCTTCTTTCAGGCTCGCTTACCTCAACTCCCGCTTTCTCTGCGGCGAAGGCAACAGTTGATCCAATTTACGAAAACGCAGTTACGGTCGGTCACGGCATTGCATACATATTCGGTGTTATCGGTGTCGTTCTCTTCGTTCAGCTCGTTCCCAAAATCATGCGTGCAGATATGGACGTAGAGCGCCAAAAGCTTCTCGAGACATCAGATAAATCAAACGATGAAGCACCCACGCCCGAAGTGAAAGAAAAGAAAACGCTTCTCGATATTGACGGTCATGGATTTATGGCGTTCTCGCTTGCAGCGGTTCTCGGTATTTTAGTAGGCATGATAAAGATACCTCTCAGCGGCGAGGGACTTTCGGGCACATGCTTCTCGCTTACCACTACGGGAGGATGCCTTCTTATGTCTCTTATATTCGGTCACTTTGCTCATATCGGTCCCGTTAACGTTATGCCCAAGGACTCAACTCTTAAAATATTCAAGGAATTCGGTCTTATGCTCTTCCTCATCGGTGCAGGTATCGCAGGCGGCGCGAAATTCATCGAATATTTCAAGTTCAGCTACTTCATTTACGGTATCGTTATGACAGTAGTTCCGCTCTTCGCAGGATTCTTCTTCTCAAAATATGTCCTTAAGCTCAACCTTCTCAACAACCTCGGCTCGCTTACCGGCGGTATGACGAGCACTCCTGCTCTCGGAACTCTTATTACAGTTGCTAAAACAGACGACGTTGCAGCATCGTATGCGGCTACGTATCCTATTGCTCTTATCGCGGTAGTTCTTATTTCTCAGTTCCTGATAATACTATTCTAAGGACAAAAGCGCTATGACTATAAACGAATATCAGAAGTTTGCAATGACAACGCTCAATCCCGAGCTTTCAAAAAAGGACGTCCTTATAAACGGAGTTATGGGACTTTGCGGCGAGAGCGGTGAGGCTATCGACCTTGTCAAAAAATGGCTCGCTCAGGGTCACGAGCTTGACAAGGATAAGCTCATAAAGGAGCTCGGAGATATTGCTTGGTATCTTGCGGAGGTCGCATATATACTCGATGTTCCGCTCGAAAACGTACTTACAAGAAACATTGAAAAGCTCAAAGCGCGTTATCCTGAAGGCTTTGAAAAAGCAAAATCCATAAACAGATCAGAAAACAACGAGTAAGCATCTGTTTTAGACAAAAACGCCCGAAATGCATTCTCAGCATTTCGAGCGTTTTTATTTTTCGTAATATTCTTTATTCAAGAATATTTATTGCTATGCTTTTTTGGCAGCAGAATATTCTCTTATTCGGCAAGTGTAAACGTTATCGTAGCATACGTGCCGGGAGTATCATAGAAATGCGCGTTGTGAATAACAAGTATTTTATCCTTGTGTATTTCTATTCTTATCTCGTACGTATAGTCTCCCGTCACGTTCGTGTTTTCAACAGTAAGAACGTTACCCTGCCTTTGTCCCTCAGTCTCTTCCATCGGGAAAAATCCGGAATAGTCGGTGAATTCAACCGTTTTCTCATCGACAAATCTGATAAGAACGTTCTGGTAAAGCTTACCGAGTGAATTCTGGGCAGTTACCTGCATTTCCTCGTCTTTATTTCGTATCATTATCTCCGAGAAAATATATACGTTCCCCGAAACACGGATTTTTTTACCCGTGGGTACTTCGTCCTTGAAGCGGTTGTAATAGGGATTATAGGTATACTCCCACTCCATATCCTCGCCTTCATCCGAGCACGACGTAAGCACAGGGCAGATGAGCATCGCGAATAAAAGAAGTAAAGAAAGAACTTTTTTCATCATTTTGCCGCGCTCTTTTCAAGTGCTTCAAACAGACCGTTAATATAGGTTGCGCCAAGCGCGCGGTCATAAAGACCGTAACCGGGCTTACCCGTCTCGCCCCATACCATTCTTCCGTGATCGGGACGCACGTATCCGTCAAAGCCGTTATCAACAAGAGCCTTAACTATTTCATACATATCAAGCGAGCCGCAGGAGGAAAGATGCGCTCTTTCTTCAAACGAGCCGTCATCCATGAGCTTGACGTTTCTTATGTGCATAAACGCGATTCTGTCCATAGCACCATACTTGCGTACCATCTTTACAATATCATTGGTTGCCGCGCATCCGAGTGAGCCGGTGCAAAGGCAAAGACTGTTCGCAGGACTGTCAACTATCTTGAGGAATCTGTCAAGATTCTCTTCGCATGTGATAATTCTCGGAAGACCAAATATAGGATATGGCGGATCATCGGGATGGATAGCCATTCTGACACCGCATTCCTCCGCAACCGGAATTACCTTCTTTAAGAACTTTTCAAGGTTAGCCCAAAGTCCCTCTTCGCCAAGAGCGCCGTAAGCAGTTATAAGCTCGCGCACCTCATCCTGCGTATAGCTTGAATCCCAGCCGGGAAGGTGGATATCGTCCTTAAGAGGATCAAGACCTCTCATCTGATCCCAATACATAACAAGGCTGGTTGAGCCGTCGGGATGCTTTTTGTCAAGCTGGGTACGAGTCCAGTCAAAGACGGGCATGAAATTGTAGGTTACACACTTTACGCCGTACTTTGCGCATCTGCGGATATTCTCGCAGTAAACGTCGAGAAGCTCGTCGACCTTTCCACGTCCAAGCTTGATATCCTCGTGAACGGGAATAGATTCAACCACATCAAATACAAGACCATGCTTTTCGCACTCCTCCTTCATTTTACGAAGGCTCACCTCGCCCCATACCTCACCGGGCTTAACGTCGTATACCGCCGAAACGATAGAGCGCATACCGGGTATTTGAGATATATACTCAAGTGAAATAGGATCATCCTGTCCGTACCAGCGGAAAGAAAGTTTCATGTTCATATTAATTCTCCTTAGCAAGTATAAATGTAAACTTATGTTATCAAATTCAATAGTTATGTATAAATCTAAGTGATATTATCCCTGGTTTTTGCGAAGAAGATCGCGTATCTCTGTAAGTAATGCCTCCTGACGCTCAAGACGCTCGCACTCAGCGCGCTTTTCCGCTTCAGCGCGTGCTTTTTCTGCCGCAGCCTTTTCCTCAGCCTCTTTTGCTTCCTTTTCAGCCAAAGCCTTTGCTTCCTCTTCCTTAGCCTTAGCCTCAGCGAGAGCTTTTGCTTCCTTTTCGTCGTTCTTTGTAAGTTCAATTACCTTGCCGTGCAGCTTTTTAGCTCTTGCATTGAGACCCGAAGCGACTCGCATAACGATGAAGAGTGCCAAAGCTATTATGAGGAAGTTAATTATCGCCTGCAGGAAAGCACCCCAAAGTATCGCAACCTCTGCGGTAACTACCTCGCCCGCCTCATTGAGCTCTGCCTGCCTTAACACGGTCTTCATTTCCGAAAGATCGGAATCATTTGTCAGAAGAGCGAGAAGAGGTGAGATAAAGCCCTTAGTAAACGCTGTTACGATAGCGGTGAAGGCTGAAGCAACAGCAACACCGACAGCCATATCAACTACGTTTCCGCGAGTTATGAATTTTTTAAAATCTTCCCAGAATTTTTTCATCTTTTTCTCCTTCTTTTACTTTTATTTATTATTTGATTTTTATTCACGTCATTGATTTACTTTTATTTTCCAAGATTATAAAAAGTATTTATGCGAAGCTTACTCATAAGCTCCTCGCATGCGGCATTTGTTTCGGTTTCTATCCTTATCATAACGGGAGCATAAGAAGCTATACTCACAAAGTTGCGTGAAAATTTTGCTGAAAGTCCGTCAAAGGACACTCTGACGTGGGGAGCAAAGGCAGCCGCGGTAAGCTTAAGCGAGAAGTTTTTCCCACTTCCTTCAATTTGCGCCTCAATTTTCGGATCGCAAAGCCTCATACTCTTCAGCGGAAGAGGTGTCCGGAAGCCCGATGATGTAACACCGTTTATATCCGAAAGCTCATATATCAAATAAAGCGACTCAGCACCGTCCTTCATAAATCTGGAAAAGTCCTCTTCTGCCGCAGAAATTGACACACCTGCGGGCACGTTCACGTCGCGCACCGATTCAAAGAGGCATTTATCCGAAGCGGTATAGAGGGCAATCATAAGCTTCC
>JAZRHO010000021.1:0-38915 GCA_045644805.1 Eubacteriales bacterium
CCAAGGTGGAGGTGGCGGGTTCGAGCCCCGTAATCCGCTCCAAAAGAGAAAAGCACTCTTCATGAGTGCTTTTCTCTTTTGGAGACCTTTTTGGGGCTGCGCACAGCGCTGAGCCCCCTAGTTGCGTCAGCAACTTGAGAATCTCCGAGCTTGCCTCGGAATTCCTGTAATCCGCGCTTTTTATTTAAGGCACTATTTATGAGTGCTTTTTTCTTTTTACAGACTTTTATCTAGCTTAAAACGTTACCTTTAAAATATTTCCAGAAGGCGTCGTCTTTTGAGATTTCACCCTTTATAATAAGGTTTTCAAAAACGCCCTTGCCACCCTCTTCGCCCTCGCGGAGAACAAGACTTTCGGCAGTCGTTCCGCGGAAGCCGACCTTTGCATTCATAACAAGACCGTTGAATTTACCTTCGGACGCAAATCCGATATGATTTATTTCGCGCTCGCTATACCAATAAGCGACGCAACTGTCGTATCTGTTATAGTGCACGTTCTTTGTCATATAAAAGCCTATGCCAAAATGATCGCTGTAGCAGGTAGCATACCAGTTGTCACCGGTATTATCCCAGAATCCGCAGCTATCCTTATAATTCGTATAATCGCATGTATAAAGAGGATGCACGTTACGCATAATAGTGCCCGAGCCTAGAAGCTTAACACCGATATAAACGTCTGCAATTCGCATATTGGTAAGAGAATTATCGCTTCCCTCAACAAGAACACCGATAGAATCAACAGTGCCGTTTCCGATAATATTGACTCCGAATATATCAGCGTCGTTTGAATTGTTATTTGCGCCCTTTTTGATATGTATACCTATTTTTGTGTGCTTTATGGAAACGTCATGTATAGAAGTCTCTCTGCCTCCGTCAATGGAGATTCCGTTCGCTTTGTTATTACCGTCGATAATACCGCCCGTGAAATAATAATTACTTCCTATCGTTCTTATATTGTTTGCTCGGTGCGTCTGTCCAAGTCTTATCATTGCTTCCTCACTATGCCAATCATCAGAAGCCTTTATAACAGCATAAGGTGAAAGAGACAACGATACGCTAAGCGTAGGCTCTGCGGGGGTCATTATAGGGTGAGAGATAAGGTAAGTTCCGTCGGGGAAATAGAGTGTTCTGTTAGGATTTGCATCGATTATAGCTTGAATATCATCGGCAACATCTGCCGTGCCGTCGGATTTGACATAATTTGCAACGTTTATAACGGTATCTTTTAATGGAAATTCAATATTCATAATATAACTCCTACGGTTCTAACACTATGATACCTTTATATCATAAATTTTTCTAAAAGTCAATATCTTACAGCTAACAGCCGTATATCTTGACAATTCCGTAAGTAAAATGCTATAATATAGCAACGTAGATTATAATGAATCTCGGCTTTTTATTCTTTTGTAAGGAGGAACGAAGATGGAAAAAGAAAAAAATTCCCTTGGGGCAGCCTCTCTTCGCGGAGCATGCCTTGCTGTATGCTTTCTCTTCATTTCCTCTCTGACCTCATTCATTCTAAAGGTCATGACATCGTTTGGTTTCTCTCTTTTAAAGGATTTGCCGAATTTTGCGGTATACATATTCTGCACGGCAGCGTCGGTCCTTATATTCAACTCTCTCGCATTGGCATTTGCGACGAGTAACAAAGAGCAGATTGAAGCCTTTCTTGAAAGAGAGGATAAGGATGTCCGATTCTTATCAGAAATAAAAAATGTATTCAAAACACCGACTCTGATTTGTGAAACAACAATTACTCACGTTATTATCGCATTATGCGCAATACTCGGAGCATTTCCGCATATAGGCGGAATGTTTTTCGAAAAAATGCCGATGTCCGGCTATTTTCCCGCTGTTGTACTTACTCCCGTATGCTTTGTACTCTCTCTTCTCTCAAGATATGAGGCCGCACGATGCTTTTATAAGCTCGACCGAGAAAACAACATAGAAAAGATACTAAATCCGCTTTGGTTTATCGCAAGAATGGTAATCATAGCCGTTCTTTATCCCGTAGCATTTCCTCTTGCTCCTATACTTGTCTATGCGATATTCTCAATACTTGCGGTAATAGCGCGTATTTCCGCACTGCTTACGGTTCTTGGCTTGGTAATTGCCGTTATTTTCTTGCTATTTCTCATATGGGGAATCTCCGTGCTCCGCGGAATCTCAAAGAGAAAAAGGTTTTTAAAGAGACTTCGCTGCGCGGCAGATGAAAACGGTTACTTATTTTATGATTTGAAAAATCCGTACACATCATTTGTCACCTCTAAAAATCAATGCACCTTCACCCTTGAGCTTGACGGAAAGATTTATGATTGCCTGATAGTCAGCACACTCAGACGCGCTACTCCCTTGGTTTTCACTTCGCCGACGGGCGCGCATTTTCTTCATCAGCTTGGAACGAAGGAGCATAACATCTCGCTTAATCACAACATAGACTTTTACCATATGGGCATCGGTGAAAAAATAGTCATTGTCGACCCCGTGCCAAAAAAGGTTTTGGTTTGTGAAAACAACAACTCTAAAAGGCTTTACTGCGCTGATAAGATATGGGGCTTTACAGTCCATGACGCAGATTCATTTATTGGCTGCGTCGAGCGCAAATGTCTCAGCAAAAACTCGTCTTTCAGTGACAGGTAAAACATAAAAATCAACCCCAGACATGCAAAAAACGCTGTCTGGGGTAAATATTTATTTACATTTATCGACATAATACATTAAAGAGTCGCAGCCATAACCGCCTTTATCGTATGCATACGGTTTTCAGCTTCCTCGAATACGATTGACTGTCCAGATTCAAATACCTCATCGGATACCTCGAAATATTCTCTTCCGAATTTTTCTCCGACTTCTCTTCCTATAGTAGTATCAAGGTTATGATACGAAGGAAGGCAGTGCATAAAAACGGCTTTTTCTCCGGCATTTTTCATAATCGCAGACGTAACGGCGTAAAGAGAAAGATCAGCGATACGCTCAGCCCACACCTCGTATGGCTCGCCCATAGAAACCCATACGTCGGTGCATATAACGTCAGCTCCGAGGGTTGCTTCCATCGGATCGGTCATAAACCTTAAGGTGGCGCCCGTTTCATTTGCAATAGCTTCGCACTCAGAGATAAGCGCTTTGTCAGGGAAATATTTTTCGGGAGCGCAGACGGTAAAATTCATTCCCATCTTTGCCGCACCAACCATAAGAGAATTACCCATATTGTATCTGGCATCACCCATATAAACGAAGTTTATTCCCTCAAGCTTACCGAAATGTTCCTTTATTGTGAGAAAATCGGCAAGTATCTGCGTGGGATGAAATTCATTTGTAAGTCCGTTCCACACAGGCACCTTTGAATATTTCGCAAGCTCCTCAACTATACTTTGGGCGTATCCGCGGTACTCAATACCGTCATACATACTCGCAAGAACTCTTGCTGTGTCTGCAATTGTCTCTTTTTTTCCTATTTGTGAGCCGGTAGGGTCAAGATAAGTGACCCCCATTCCGAGGTCGTAAGCCGCAACCTCAAAAGAACAACGCGTACGAGTGCTGGTCTTTTCAAAGATCAGCGCTATATTTTTTCCCTCGTGAATTCTGTGCGGAATACCTGCTTTTTTCTTTGCCTTAAGCTCTGCCGCAAGCTCAATAAGTCCCTCTATCTCTTCAGGGGTGAAATCGAGCAATTTAAGAAAATCTTTTCCTTTTAAATTTATCATATTTTCTCCGCTTTACATAAAAATTACAAAACCTTTGATAAGAAGCTCTTAAGTCTTTCAGACTGAGGATTATCAAAAATTTCCTTTGGATCGCCTTGCTCGGCAATTACACCGTCGTCAAGAAACATGACACGGTTTGCCACTTCTTTTGCGAAATTCATCTCATGAGTTACGACTATCATCGTCATTCCCTCTTCGGCGAGCTCCTTCATAACGTCAAGAACCTCGCCTACCATTTCGGGGTCAAGAGCCGAGGTCGGCTCGTCAAAGAGCATAACCGACGGCTCCATACAAAGAGCTCTTACGATAGCAACCCTCTGCTTTTGACCGCCCGAAAGCATATCGGGGTAATCCTCTGCTCTGTCGAGAAGACCTACCCTGTCAAGAAGGCGTCTTGCCTTTGCTTCGGCTTCCTCGGCAGATACCTTTTTCAGCATCATAGGAGCAATGGTGAGATTTTTGAGTATTGTAAGATGTGGGAAAAGATTGAACTGCTGGAATACCATTCCCATCTTTTGTCTATGCAAATTAAGGTTAACGTCCTTCGCCATGAGATCGGTCTCGTTAAATATTATCGAGCCCGAATCAGCCTTCTCAAGAAGGTTAAGGCAACGCAAAAAAGTGGATTTTCCGGAGCCGGAAGCTCCTATAACGCACAAAACGTCGCCCTTGTATATATCAATATCTATTCCCTTGAGAACGTCAACCGACTCAAAGCGCTTCTTAAGAGATTCGACTCTTATCACAACCTCTTTTTCATTATTTTTTGATTTTGATGCGTCGAGCATTGTTGTTCAACCTCCTCTCAAGGATTGAAAGCAGCTTAGTCATAAGTATTACGACCGCAAGATATATGAGCGCAAGAAGAACAAGCGGATTTATAGCGTCACCCGTGTTAGTTCTTATAAGGTTTGCAGCTCTGGTAAGGTCTACAACGGTAACGTAACCCGCAACCGATGTTTCCTTAAGAAGAGCTATACATTCATTTCCGATAGCGGGAAGAATGTTCTTTATCGCCTGAGGAAAAATTATAGTACGCATCGACTGCCATTTTGACATACCGAGGCTGCGCGCAGCTTCCATCTGCCCCTTATCCACGGCATTGATACCGCTTCTGATAAGCTCTGCCATATAAGCGCCCGAGTTTATACCGAAGGCAATTATTGCTGTTATGATACCATTGGTGTCGGATACCAGAATTATAAAGTAGAAAATCATAAGAAGAACCGTCACGGGAATTCCTCTTATCACGGTAGTATAAGCGTCGCATATCTTGCTTATCACCTTCAGCTTCGGGTTGCCGTCGGCATAGTATTTCGCAACAGCTATCGCTGAGCCTATCACTACGCCTATAAGGAGAGCCACAAGAGTTATTAAAATCGTGTTTCCGAAGCCTTTCAGAAGCATCAAATAGTTATTATCCACTATAAAGGTTTCGTGTAAGCGTTCAAACCAAGACATAAAAAATCCTTTCAAAAAAGAAAAGCGGGGGGTGTCGGTTTACGGCACCCCGTCAGCTTTTTTAGGTTATCAGTCGTTAGCGGGAGTGTAGGGAGCGTCGTATTTATCGAAAAGCTCTTTTACAGTTCCGTCTGCGATGAGTTCTCCAAGAATCTTATTTATTTCCTCAACCAGGTCCTCAGAGCCGAAAGCGAATGCGAAAGCATAAGGCTCTGTGGTCATATTGTCATCAAGAATCTTGACTGAAGAATCGCCCTTGCAGAGCTCTGCCGCGGTGAGGTCATCAACTACCCAAGCGTCAACCTTACCCTGAGTAAGAGCGAGCTTTGCGTCCTGGTTAGCCTCGAACTGGCTGAGAGTGTAACCCTCTGCGGAGCAGAATTCAGCAGCGGTAGTACCGGTCTGAACAGAAATCTTCTTGCCTTCAAGGTCAGCCTTTGAAGAAATCGTGCTGTCAGCCTTAACTACGATGCACTGAGCCGCAAGGCAATATGCGTCTGTGAAAAGAACGCTCTTCTGACGCTTTTCGGTAACCGAGATACCGGACATACCGCAATCGTACTTACCGGACTGAACACCCGTAAGAACAGCATCAAATGCAATCTGCTCAATAACGAATTCAACGTCAAGCTCGTCGCAAATCATCTGCATAAGCTCAACCTCAATACCTACGACCTTATCGCCTTCAAGGTTTTCAAAGGGAGGGAAATCGGGAGATGTAGCTACAACGAGCTTGCCTGCCTCTTTAACCTCTGCAAGAGTTTTTCCCTTTGCTCCGCAGGCTGTGAACGAAAGGCATACGCCAACGCAAAGTGTAAGTGCAAGAATAAGTGAAATAATCTTTTTCATTTTGTTTTCCTCTTTCTTAAATGATAATGTTTATTTGAATTTTGTATTTATGTTGTTTTTCATTTTTTCTATTGCGGATTCTACCGAGGCAAAGCCGGTTGATCCGTCAGAAATGCGTTTTGCAACGCACGCCTTCAGCGATATTTCCTCATAGAGGTCTTGCTCGAAAATTTCTGAAAACCTTTTGTACTCGGAAAGCGGCATATCTTCTAAAACGCAACCCTTGCCAATACAGTAAGAAACTATCTCTCCTACTGTTTTATAAGCGGTTCTGAACGGTATTCCCCGCTTGGTGAGATAATCCGCAAGGTCTGTCGCGTTAATGAAGCCCCTCTTTGCAGCATTGTACATATTATCGCTTTTAACCTTCATCGTTTTTATCATGGGAACGAAAACCTTAAGACACGCCGTCACCGTTTCCGCGGCGTCGAAGAGCGACTCCTTGTCCTCCTGCATATCCTTGTTGTATGCCAAGGGCAGACCCTTTAACATCGTAAGCGTTCCCATAAGGTCACCGTATACTCTTCCGCACTTACCTCGGACAAGCTCTGCCATATCCGAATTTTTCTTTTGCGGCATTATTGAAGACCCGGTGGTATAAGCATCGTCAAGCTCAACGTACGAAAATTCCCAGCTCGACCAAAGAATTATTTCTTCCGAAAATCTTGAAAGGTGCATCATAATTATCGAGAAATCCGATAAAAGCTCAACGCAATAATCCCTGTCGGAAACCGCGTCAATGCTGTTCTCGCATACTCCAAGGAATTCAAGCTCGGATGCCGTCATTTCTCTTGAAATCGGATAAGTCGTTCCCGCAAGTGCGCAAGCTCCCAGGGGAGAATAGTTCATTCTTAAGCAAGTGTCATCTATTCTCGATATATCTCTTTTAAACATCTCGGCATAAGCCATAAGATGATGAGCAAAAACTATCGGCTGAGCTCTTTGCAAGTGAGTATAGCCCGGCATAATATCATATTTATGAGCGTCGGCAACAAAAACCAAAGACTCAATCAAAGATATAAGAAGCTCTCTGATTTCAAGGCATTTGCTTCTCATATAGAGCCTTGTGTCAAGCGCTACCTGGTCATTTCGGCTTCTTGCCGTATGAAGCTTTTTTCCTACGTCTCCGATTCTCTGTGTAAGAATTGACTCTATAAACATGTGAATATCTTCGGCATTCATATCAATCTGAAGCTCGCCCGATTCTATATCTTGGGCAATTTTTTCAAGCTCGGATATGATTTTTTCGGCATCGTGCTTGGCGATTATACCACACTTAGCAAGCATTCCCGCATGAGCAATCGAGCCTCGTATATCCTCTTTATACATTTTCGAGTCAATATGTATTGATGAATTGAAGTCGTCAGCAATTTTATCAAGAGCACCGGCGGTCCTTCCCGCCCACATTTTGTTCATAAAAACTCCAAGTTATTAATTGACTTTATTCTTTATTTTTTAGCGTTTTTAGCATTTACCTGCGCCTGCACCTTAATGGGAAGACCGAAGAGATTTATAAATCCTGCAGCATCAGCCTGATTATATACATGGTCCTCTCCGAAGGTAGCTATTTCCTCGGAATAGAGTGAATAATCGCTCCATGCACCCGCCTTAATGATGTTACCCTTATAGAGCTTAAGCTTAACCTTACCGGTTACGTGCTCCTGAGTCTTGTCAACAAACGCTGAAAGAGCTTCTCTTAAGGGAGTGAACCACTGACCGTTATAAACGAGCTCGGCAAAGGTAATTGAAAGCTTCTGCTTCTCGTGCATAGTCATTTTATCAAGGCAAAGAGTCTCAAGGTAATTATGAGCCGCATAGAGGATAGCTCCGCCTGGAGTTTCATACACGCCACGGCACTTCATACCCACGAGTCTGTTCTCTACGATATCAAGAAGTCCTATACCGTTCTCTCCGCCAAGCTTATTAAGCTTAAGGATAATATTCTTCGCGCTCATCTTCTCTCCGTCAATACCAACGGGAGCACCTGCCTCAAAATCAAGTGTAACATATGTAGGAGTATCGGGAGCGTCAATAGGAGATACACCCATTTCGAGGAAGCCGGATTTTTCGTAAAGCGGCTCATTTCCCGCATCCTCAAGGTCAAGTCCCTCGTGAGAAAGATGCCAAAGGTTCTTATCCTTAGAATAGTTGGTTTCTCTGTTTATCTTAAGAGGTACGTTATGCGACTCAGCATAATCTATCTCCTCTTCACGGGATTTGATATCCCACTCGCGCCAAGGCGCTATGATAGGCATATCGGGAAGGAATGCTTTTATTGTAAGCTCAAAGCGAACCTGGTCGTTTCCTTTACCGGTGCAGCCGTGGCAAATAGCATCAGCTCCCTCTTTAACGGCTATTTCCGCTATTCTCTTTGCGATAACAGGACGGGCAAATGAAGTTCCAAGCATGTAGTCCTCGTAAAGAGCGCCTGCCTTAACTGTGGGAATAATATATTCGTCAACGAACTCGTCTGTAAGGTCCTCGATATATATTTTGGACGCTCCTGTTTTTATAGCCTTTTCTTCAAGGCCCTCAAGCTCGTCTGCCTGACCTACGTTTCCCGAAACTGCTATAACCTCGCAGTTGTTGTAATTTTCCTTAAGCCACGGAATAATTATAGAGGTATCAAGTCCTCCCGAATACGCAAGAACAACCTTTTTGATTGATTTCTTATCCATTTTATTTTCCTCCGAACGGATTTTTGTGTGATGTTATTTTTAATATGCATACATTCTACCACTTCGAGAATAAATATTCAAGTCTTTTTTACGAAAAAAATAATTTTTGTCAAAAATAAACACATTATATATATACAACACCGCGATTTTGTGCATTTTTAAAGATTGCTATATGAATATTTATGCATACAGTGTGCATATTTATCTCATGCACTTCCTATTTATGCATATTTGCTCGTCTTTCTACAAATAATAATTCAGTATAATACAAATATAAATATAGTAAGTAAAGGAAAAAATATTTATGTGTACAGCCATCTGCTACCGTGCAAACAACGGCTATTTCGGAAGAAACCTCGACCTTGAGTACAGATATAACGAAAGTGTTGTGCTGACGCCTCGGAATTTTACCTTTAAATATAAATATATGCCCTGCGACGAGCACCACTTTGCGATTCTCGGCGTTGCCACTATGGCTGACAGCTATCCTTTATATTACGACGGCATAAATGAGTGCGGTCTTTGTATTGCAGCTCTTAATTTTGTCGGAAATTGCGTGTTTTTGCCGGCACGCGAAGGAAGAGTCAACCTTGCAACCTTTGAAATAATACCGTATATCCTCGGCAGATGCAAAAGCGTCGCAGAGGCAAGGCGCGTGCTTTCCGAAATAAACCTTACGAACGATGCCTTCTCTTCCTTAATGTCACCCGCTGAGCTGCATTTCATGCTTTCCGATAAGGAATGCTCGGTAACCGCAGAGCCATGCAAAGACGGCTTTCGGGTATATGATAACACGCCCGAAGTTCTGACTAACAATCCCACGTTCGACTACCACATAAAAAATCTCGGACAATATATGAACTTAAGCGTATCAGAGCCAAATGCGGACTTTTTCAAAAAGATAAAAATACACGCTGAGTCACGAGGACTCGGAGGCTTAGGTCTGCCCGGTGACCTCTCATCAGCGTCAAGATTCGTAAGAGCCGCTTTCGTCAAATCAAATTCACCGCTTAAAGATGAGGTAAGCGATGCTGTAAATCAATTCTTTCATATACTGAGCTCCGTATCCTTCACAGAGGGCACGGTAAAGGTCGGTGAGTCTTACGAAAGGACTCAATACAGCTGCTGCGCAGACATAGCGACATTGACCTATTACTTCAAAACCTATAGAAATTCAAGAGTTTCCTCGGTTAAAATGAAAAGCTCGGATATGCTGTCCGAAAGAATTACAGAATATCCTATGTATAGAAGCGAGGACATTAAAGAGCTTAACTAAAAAAGAGACGAAATATCTCTAAATCGTCTCTTTTTTGTAATTATTGTTTACATTTTAAATCTTAAATGTGTCCGCCGTCAATTTCGGCTACTTCACCGCCGCCGCGCGCGGGAACATACTCATCGGGGAAATGAATCATAACGTTTTCCCTCTCAAGCTTTGTCTGGAGCTTTCTTATATCCACGTCGGGAAGTCCGACCCCGCCGAAAATCGCGATGCACGCTGTCTCGGCAGCTGCCTGACCTGTAATTATAGCAGGGGGGATTACGCGTATAACGTCCCAGCCATAGCCCTCTGCCGACGCGCTTCTTCCTGCGGTTATTATGTTAGGATATTCTTTGTTGTAAAGAGCCCTGTAAGGAACCTCATACAGATAATCGCGTCTGTCAAAATCATTTATTGCGCAAACCGAATCGTCAAAATGGCGGTAAGCGTCATTCTCGGTAAAGGTATATTCACCCTTGATACGGCATGTCGTTCTGAACTGCGGCATACCCGGAACGGTTGCTATATCACGCGAATTTCTATCGGTTTTCTTAAGCTTTTCAAGAACGATTTTCTGATTAATCGTTAACCTCATCGACAGTAAGTCCCGACCTCCTTGGCTCGGGAATGGTATCATATCCAAGCTCAGCGGATAAACGTGTCCATTTTTCGGCAAGTCCGGAAATTATTTGCTTTCCGCGTCCGTTGCACATAGGAACGAAAAGATTTATAAATCCAAGCGTAGCAAGAACACCGAGGATATTCGAGCGTTCGATAAGCAGCGTTTTATAACCGTTCTTTGCGGCACTGTATGCTGCGGCGCATCCCGCAACTCCTCCTCCCGCGACTATTACGTCATAGGACTTTTTACCGGAATATTCTTCCGAAAAACATACTCTTTCATAAATTCCACCTCAAACCAAAAAAATGCGAACTTTAAAAAAATCAAGAACGTCAAGCTGCCTAATGGGTCAATCCGCTTCGCCAACAAATCTATTTTACGCTTTTTTCAAAAAATTGTGAACACTTTTGAAAAATTCCCACCCCTAAAATTCACCTTGACATTTTTTAAAAAAGGTGCTATACTCGTGTAAAAGATATAGAAAAATGAAAGGCGTTTTAATTATGGAAAGAATTTTGTCAAAAGCAGGCTTTATATGCGACATGGACGGAGTTGTTTATCATGGCAAAAAAATTCTTGACGGTGCGTCGGAATTTGTCAATTGGATGATTGAAAACAATAAAAAATTCGTCTTCCTTACAAACAGTCCCGAAAAAACACCGCACGAGCTCAGTATGAAGCTTGAAAGAATGGGCCTTTCGGTTTCTGCCGACCACTTCTATACGAGCGCTATGGCAACCGCTGAGTTCCTTAATTCCCAAGCTCCCGGATGCACAGCATACGTAATAGGCGAGGCTGCGCTGGCGAAAGCTCTTTACGACCAGAAAATATATATGAATGATATAAACCCCGATTACGTTGTTATAGGCGAAACGAGAACGTATTGCTTTGAAAAAATAGAAAAGGCGATAGAGCTTGTCAACAAGGGAGCGAAGCTTATCGGCGCAAATCCCGATACGATAGGAGTTACCGAAAAAGGCATTATGCCTGCAACCGGCTCTCTCGTTGCTCCGATAGAGATAGCTACCGGTAAGAAGGCTTACTTTGTCGGAAAGCCCAACCCTCTTATGCTTCGCCACGGTCTTCGCAAGCTCGGATGCCACAGTGAAGACATTGCCTTCGTGGGTGACAGAATGGATACCGATATTATAGCAGGTATCGAATCCAACGTTGATACCGTGTTGGTTTTGAGCGGTGTTACGGCAAAAGAGGATATTGATAATTTCCCCTACCGTCCAAAGTATATATTGAACGGTGTCGGCGACATCGTAAGGGGAGCAAAATAAAAACTTTATAAATTTTATCAGCATAAAAACATGAGAGCCCGGCAAATCATTAAAACCGGACTCTCGTCTTTTTTATTTATTGTATTTATCAATATTTTCTATCATATTTTCAATAACGGCTCTCTCGTTTTCATCAAGATTTTCAGAGCATGATGCAAGCGTTTTCTGAAGAGAGGTCTTTTTTTCAAACCTTGCCGCATTATCTGCAAGAACGCGTCTTTCCTTCTTTTGCTTCTCCTTAGCCGCTATCTCGTCAATTACGCTTTTCATATAGTTGAATATCGGACTGTTTTCGGAATAATTTGCCGGAGCGTAGAAGTTGAGTCTTCCGTCGCCAAAGAGCTGATATACCTTTTTCTTGTTTTGTGATACAGGGTCATAAACTCCTATCGAGTAACCGCCCTTCTGCTTAACAAGAGTCATACAAGGAATATCCGTCGCACTGTCACCTATATATACTATATTTTCATAATCAATATTTCTTTCGCTGTGAGGCATGCTATCATTTACTCTTGGGTCGTATTCCTCAAGATAGCCCTTCGCTATTCTGAAGATAAACTGCGTTTTCGTGGTGTAATTTACAACCTGCGCAGGCCATTCCGCAATGCCGTCTGCCGAATAAAGATAAGACGAAGCGTAAACTCTCTTGATATAAGGAGCTATACGACTTCCTTCAATTATTTCCTTAAGTCCTGAGGAAATTATATAATGCTCAACGTCAATTCCTTTTTTTGAAGCATATTCATTTACGTTCTCAAACCAGGTATCTACTCCCTCGTAAAGCTGAACGTCAGCACCTGCTTCTTTAAAATATTCACGTCTTAACGACTTGCCCTTGAACTTTGAATATTTTACAAGCTCATACATCCAGGCGAGATTATTGTCCATAAGGTTTTCCTCTGCAAGAGTATCGGACTCATGCCAGAACTCTCCCTTATCAACACCAAAAGAGGGTATGAGAGTAAAGGATTGCATATCATCGGGCGAAAGAGTGCGGTCAAAGTCATAGCATATAGCCATTTTGGAGCGCTTTTCACCGAAATCGAAGTTTATTTCTTCTTGAAATACCGAATCGTAATTTTCCATTTAAACGGTCCTTTCATTCGCATAAAAATCGGTTTTTAACAAATGTGGCGCACAGATAGGATTTACTATATTTTACTATATTTTTTTCCGTTTTGCAACCTTTTGTAAAAATTTAATATAAACGAATTGAAAAAACATAAAAATTAGTGTATAATTAAGAGGATATATAGAAAAACAAGAGGATTTTTTAATGTTTGAAAAAATAATTGAGGTAATAAAGATGCACGATTGCATCATTATTCACCGTCATAAAAATCCCGACGGTGATGCTTACGGCTCGCAGATAGGACTTAAAAATATTATTCTTGAGAATTTCAAGGGCAAAAAGGTGTATGCCGTAGGTGATTCATCGGCGCGCTTCTCCTTTATGGAGGACTCGGTGATGGACGTGATAGACGACAGCTTATATAAAAACGCCCTCGCCATAGTTCTGGATACGTCGGCATCTGCGCTTATATCAGATGACAGATACAAGCTTGCAAGAACTACTGCCAGAATCGACCACCATATTTTCTGCGAAAAAATATGCGATACCGAGATAACGGATACATCGTATGAGAGCTGCTGCGGACTTATTACCGAGCTGGCACTTGAATCCGGGCTTAAACTTAACCCTCTTGCCGCAAAATCGCTCTACACGGGAATGGTAACCGATTCGGGAAGATTTCGTTATGATTCAACAAACTCAAACACCTTCCGCCTTGCGTCTCACCTTATGACGCAGCCCTTCGATACGAACGACATCTATTCAAACCTTTACGTAGATGACCTTGATTTTATTCGCCTTCGCGCAAAATTCGTGCTTAAAATCAAAACGACAGATTATCGCGTAGCATACATATACACTCCTATCGACGAGGCTAAATCCTACGGTAAGGATAGCTTTACCCTATCACGCGGAATGGTAAACACAATGGGTGATATACGCGGAATTGATATATGGGTTAACTTCACCGAAACTGATGAGGGAGTGCTTTGCGAGATACGTTCAAACAAGTTCAATATAAACCCGATAGCCGTAAAATACGGTGGAGGCGGGCACGCAAAGGCAAGCGGAGCAACCCTCAAAAATTATGATGAGGCTATGAGTATGCTCGAAGACCTTAACGCTTTTAACAAGTAAGAGAAAGGCTGTTATCCATTAATGAGAACAAAATTGACACCTATACTTTACAAAATCAAGGAATATGATAAAATAATTCTCTTCCGTCATTTTCGTCCCGACGGGGATGCAGTAGGCTCAACAAAGGGATTTGCGGAAATTTTGAAAGCCACCTACCCAGAAAAAAAAATACTTCTCCAAAACAGCGATTTTTCGGATTATCTTGCATTTTTAGGCGGTGAGGACGAGCCGATAGCAGACGAGGAATACAAAGATGCTCTCGGCATAGTTATAGATACCGCAACAACATCTCGTATATCCAACAAAAAGTACGCGCTCTGCCGCGAGCTTGTAAAGATAGACCACCATATACCCGTGGAATCCTATGGCGCTCTCGAATGGGTAGAAGAACTTCGCTCCTCTGCGTGCGAAATGATAGCAGCGTTTTACGATACCTTCTCCAACGAGCTTAAAATCACGAAGGACGCCGCGAAATATCTTTATTGCGGCATGGTGACCGATTCGGGAAGATTTCGATTCAGAGACGTATCGGGAGAAACGCTTCGCTTAGCGGGTATGCTTCTTGATGTAGGAATTGACACGGACACCCTCTACGCCCATCTCTATCTTAAAGATTTCAACTCTTTCAAATTCGAGGCATACGCAAGACGCAAGATGAAGATTGAAAAGAACGGCACCGTTTCTTTGTTTGTTACTCACCGCATGCAGAAAAAATTTGCTCTTTCCAAGGAAGAGGCAAGCGCTTGCGTATCATATATGGATTCTATAAAAGACAGTCTTATATGGATAGCCTTTATAGAAGGCGACGGGGAGATACGCGTAAGACTTCGCTCAAGATTCGTTACGGTAAGCGAGCTCGCCGAAAAATACCATGGCGGCGGTCACGCATGCGCATCGGGCGCTACCGTATATTCAAAGGCTGAAATGAAGGCGCTTATCGCGGATGCTGACGAGCTTCTGGGCAAATATAAATCCGAGCACGGTGACGTTATATGAAGATACTTATAACCAACGATGACGGAATTTTTGCACCGGGAATTCTGGCGCTTGCAAAATGGGCAAAAAAATTAGGTGACGTTACCGTCGTTGCTCCGAAATGCGAGCAAAGCGGTAAAAGTCACGCGATAGATTTTACGCATCCTATCGAAATAAAGAAGGTAGATATTCTTGACGGAGTTCTTGCTTATTCTATGGACTCCACTCCTGCAGACTGCGTAAGATTTGGAATAGTGGGGCTTAATACAACCTATGACCTCGTTCTTTCGGGAATAAACCGAGGTGTAAATCTTGGAGTGGATATAATATATTCGGGCACTGTTGCCGCAATCTTTGAAGCAGCTTATTGGAAGCATAAGGCTCTTGCCTTCTCTACCTACCCCGATTCCGGAGAAGATGCCGCTTCAATGCTCGACCGTATATATAAGTATGTGGAAGAAAAAAAGCTCTTTGAGTTTTCGGATATATACAATGTAAATATTCCAAAAAACGCAAAGGGAATACGTATAACAAAGCAGGGCTCGCCGTACTTCGACGACGGCTTTAAAAAGCTTTCGGAGGACCTTTATATCCAAACAGGCGAACGCATACCCGATGAGTGCCCAGACGACGGTAGAAGAGATACCGTTGCTCTTGAGCTGGGATTTGTTTCTATTACCCCTCTGACACTTAGCAGACTTAACGCAGAGGCTTATAATAAACTTGTCGGAAAGAATATTTAATTTTCATATAAAAAAATCAGCGCAGGATAATACCCCCTGCGCTGATTTTTATTCATTTTAATCCGAAGCGTTTTCTCGCTTCAGTATTACTCGTATCTGCAAGTGATTTTCGCACCTTCATAGGTCATGGAGATATACGTTACAGAATCGTTTGCAATAGTTATCTCAAGGGTAACGTCCTTGGATACTGCAGTACCGAAAACAGCTGCAGTGTCAGCTGCCGCAACGGTAGCGGTAAGAACGTCTCCTGCCTCGTTGATAACGATAGCATCCTCGTTTATAGCGGAAAGGTCAAGGGCTATACCCTCAGCAATGCCCGATACGTCAACAGCCTCCATATCACCGCTATACGTGCCGTCTGCCGCACGGGTAATTGTACCTGTGTAAGTAGACTTGAGCTCCTCTGCGCCTATTTCATTGAAGCGCTCATAAGAATATGTAATAACCGCAGAGCCG
The DNA here is from genome assembly GCA_045644805.1 of Eubacteriales bacterium. Lineage (GTDB taxonomy): Bacteria > Bacillota > Clostridia > Oscillospirales > CAG-272 > UBA1740. Next base: position 16,248 of record JAZRHO010000021.1, read on the forward strand.
TCTGCGTTATAAACTATATCATACTTCGATTTAAGCTCGCCGAGCGAGGTATCAACAGTGGTCTCTATAATAGCCACTGAAGGATTTGTATTTTCAATAGCCTTGCTGAACGCGGAAGCAGAGCCGCCGAAGAACTTTCCAACAAAGGGAATTTTCGACAAAGCGCTGCAAGAGCAAAGAGCAAATAAGCACGTAAGTACAAGAATAACAGATATAAACTTTTTCATTTTATGTTCCTTTCGGTTTTTCACAATGAAAATTCAAATTCCCGAAGATTAATCAAACGAGATATCCTGAATATCATATGAATAATTAGCTTCTATAACAACAGTCATTCCCACAAACTCAACTTCGTTTCCGATGTCGCCTATATCATAGGATTCGACCGTATACTCTATCTTTATCGAAGAAATACGACCGCCCGCCGCCGAAAGAGTGATAACCGTATCGTGTGCAAAGTCTTGACTTTCAGGTACGAAATCCGCAAGAACCTTCTTTGAGTTCGCTGCTGGAACGGTCAAAACGAGAACTCCCGTTTCCTCATTGTAAGCTATCTCACTGAAGTTATCCTCGCTGAGGTCAAGCACGATAGAACCCTGTGTGGGAGCAAAGTTTTTACCCGTCTCATCCCACTTTCTACCCTTATTGGTGCTGAGTCCCTTTCCTTCAAGGTACCAATGAGTCGTTGTCTTTTCGCTGATGTGATTAAGCGTCAGCTCATCAAGACTCTCTAGAGTCTGAACTTTACTTTGAAGTATTGATGCGGTTTTTCCGTCAATCGTACCGGTTGTTATCATAACACTGCTTTCAAGAACAAGAGTTGAATATGTCTGCTTAATATGCGTTTCAGATTTGGTCGGCGCGCTCGATGCCAGGTATTCGGTATACTCTGTAAGATACGTGGATTCCGGATTCTTCTTTTTACAGGAAACAACGGAGAATACACAAGCTAAAACCAATATAATTGCTAAAATCTTCTTCATTTACTTATTCCTTTCAAAAACATACTCAAACGCCGGAATCAGAAATTAAGCTTAATATTTGCATAGTCGTATGAAGTATTGATGACTACGTTCGCTCCTGTACCGGCAGCGACGTAAGAAATCTGTATGCTATACAAATATTCTCCGTTCGTCGTGATTTTAAGTGTAATATCTCCTTCGGCAGAAACCTCCGTTCCGAAAACTCTTATCGCTTCTGCGGAGGGAATAAACGCTTCAAGGCTCTTGCCATCCTCACTGACGGTGAAGCTTGAAAATCTCTTCTCTGCGAGATTTAGACTGTAAGGCAAATATCCGGGAGCTGAGGATGCCGTGAAATCAGAGCCGAATCTTTCGCCCGCTTCATTCTGGTATACGGTGCCGGATACAGTCGTTACGCTGCTTGAGGGATCGTCCTCACCGGGAACTGACTTTCTCTGGTATTCATAATCAAACTGCTGCTTTCCGTTAGAAAGATCCTTCTGCGTGGTATACTTACCTACATAAGTTTTTCCGCCAACGGTATAGTTAACTACTGTAACGATTTTAGTAGGATCAGACTGATTAATGATTTCCGAAATCTGCTCTACGCTTGCGTTTTTCTTACCGCATGCGAACATGGTAAAAACAGAGCACAGAACCAGGATCAGACTTATTATCTTTTTCATAGGCTTTACCCCTTTTGGATTATTATAGCATTATATAACTATTATAATTATACATTTTAGTTAGTCAAAAGTCAATAGGTTATTCCCCGATTAACATACCGCCATATGCCAAAAATACACACTTAATTTTATTCAAAATAACCAAATTAGTTATTATTTACTTTTTTCGCGCGGGGAAATAGCAGCAGCCGGCTGAAACGATGATTGCCGACTGCTGAATAATTCAATATTATGCTTTAGTGAGATATCCCTCTCTATAAAGAAGCTCTGCGATAAGCACGGCACCGCCTGCCGCGCCTCTGAGAGTGTTATGCGAAAGTCCGACAAACTTGAAATCGTAAACGGTATCTGGACGAAGTCTTCCGATAGAAACGCCCATGCCGCCGTAAAGGTCGCGGTCAAGAGCCGTCTGAGGTCTGTTATCCTCCTCAAAGTATGTAAGGAACTGCGCAGGAGCGGAAGGCAGACCGAGAGTCTGGGGCTTACCCTTGAAGTTTTTCCAATCCTCAAGTATCTGCTCCTTTGTAGGCGTGTTTTCAAATTTAACGAATACAGCAGCCATATGTCCGTCAGTCACAGGAACACGCAGACACTGAGTAGTAATAACAGGCTCTGCCGCGGGAACTATAACACCATCCTTAACTTCACCGAATACACGAAGAGGTTCTTTTTCGCTCTTCTCTTCCTCACCTCCGATATAAGGAATGAGGTTATCTATCATTTCAGGCCACTCGTTGAAGGTTTTGCCTGCACCGGATATTGCCTGATAGGTTGTAGCCACTACTTCCTTGATGCCGTACTTGCGAAGAGGAGCAAGCGCTCCAACGTAAGACTGAATCGAGCAGTTAGGCTTTACAGCGATAAATCCGCGCTTTGTACCGAGACGCTCTCTCTGAGACTTGATAACGTCAAGATGCGCGTCGTTAACTTCGGGAATAACCATGGGAACGTCGGGAGTCCATCTGTTTGCGGAGTTATTGGAAACAACAGGTATTTCCGCCTTTGCGTAAGTTTCCTCAAGAGCCTTAGTTTCGTCCTTGCTCATATTAACCGCGCAGAACACAAAATCAACAAGTCCCTTTACCGTCTGCACGTCATCGGATGAAATGACGGTCATGTTCATTATTTTTTCGGGGCAGGACGCCTTCATCTTCCATCTGCCTTCAACTGCATCGGCATAGCTTTTTCCGGCAGATCTCGGACCTGCGACAAGCGCTGTTATTTCAAAATACGGATGATCGGAAAGAAGCATAATAAACCTCTGACCTACCATACCCGTCGCTCCGATAATGCCGACTCTGAGTTTCTCTTTGTTTTCCATAGTTTCTCCTGTCTGCCGTAGATAACGGCTAAAATTATTTTGTAAAAAATAAAAAATATGCTTAATTCTATCACAAATGGTCTCAAATGTCAATGTTTTAAAATAACTTATACGAAAATTTTTATTTCTTTGTCAAAACAAAAGGAGAGCGAAGACACCGTGTTCCGGTTATCCTCGCTCTGATTGGTTCCGCATGGGCATCAAATTAAGTAATTTTTTTAGCTTACTTGTTGATAATGCTTACGTTTTCGGGACTTATTCCCGTTGTTTCGTAAACGATTACAAGAATCTGCGCGGCTTCCTTTGCAAGCAGCTCGTCAGTCTTAACAATAACGCTTACCGCATCGTCGGAAATCACTGCAACGCACTCCTCAAAGCCCTTTGCCTTAATGAGAGTCTCAATAGTTGCCTCATTTTGGATATCTGTAGCTATCTTGGATATTTTATCCTGCGCTTCGGCTTTTGTTTCGCCGTCGGCATCAGCCGAGGAAACGATAAGATTCAGAACGTCAATTGCCTCGTCTCTGGACTGCTGGCGTGTAAGAAGAGCAGCGGAAAAATAATCGTTCTCATCCTTTGATTCGGCTTCCGCATCGGTAGCCGCCGAGTCATCGTAGTTATCCTCCATATTATTGTCTCCGTAGCCCATAGAATTAACAGGGTCATAGAACCAGCGGTAATTGAGATACACCGCAAGGCCGATGAGCAGCACAGCCGCAATGACTACAACGCTTCTTGCTGTTCTTGATGATAAAAATTTCTTTGCTTTTTCGTTTTTCATACTATGCAATTCTCCTTTTTTTGTTACTGATTAACCTTATGCACGGTATTTTCCGAATATTACCGCTATTGCAAGATTTTTATTTATCCATTTTCAAAACACACACCCGGTTTGCTCCTATGTCAAAAAGAGCGGTCATGCACTCGGTTATATCAGATTTAACTCTCGGTATGCTCGCGCCCTCGCATATGACCGCAACCCCCAAAACCTTCGGGGGATACGACGCACTGACAGAGCTTCCGTGATATTCAAAGCTCTCTCCCTCGGCAAACGTTACCTCGACGGTGCATTTACCCGCGCCATCGACAGATGAGCAGAGCTTTGCAAGCTCCTCCTCAAGCTGAGCTTTATATTCATCGAGCGTGACTGTTTTAGCTTCGCTTTCCCCGGGAAGAAACGAGCTGACAAGCAGTAAAACGCCTATTAGCAGCGCCACAAGCAAAAAAACGCGCTTCTTATCTCCTTTTAAATATTCAATTAACCTGTTCGTCTTTTCCAAAATCAAAGGACACCTCACATTCTCCGAAATTTTCAGATATATAAAGTCTTATTCCTCGGCTATCCGAATAAGACGCACTGTCAGACAAAATTATATTTATTCTTTCGGCCGTCATGCTTTCCAAATCGAAACCGATGCAATCCACCTCGACAGCATCATAATCGAGAGAAAATTTATCTTTAAGCGCAAGTCTTATGCCGCGGCAATAGGCTTCCTTTGCGACATCCTCTGTCAGCTCGGAAGAATAATCAGACTCGCCATATTCGGGAATTTCAAATTCAGCAAGGTTCTTTACAGCTCCCATGACAGGAGCCGACAGTGCGGCAAGGAGTATCGCCCCCAGGGCAAATTTTGCCGCGCGGTTATCCTCCGAGCCGTACATTGTAAAGGAAGAAAATGCAACCGCGGCAAGCACCGAGAGAATATAAATAAAATCACCGCTCAAAGCACTCCTCCTATAAGCTTCATAAATAACGTTATTTCAAGTATATATATCAGAAGTGAAAACGAAAGAATACCTATGATACAGTCAAGAGCACCTCTTACCGACTCAAAAAACTTTTGACCGTAAGATGCCCCTGCCAGAGAGCAGAAGGTGATACACGCACCCATGCATAGTCTGTATAAAAGCAATGATATGAGCGGTGCGCCCATAAATGAGAGTATCACCGCCACGGACATCACACCTATGCTTGAAGAGAGCATTTTTACTCCTGACGCAAGAGTGGACAGTGCCCCCGACACAACACCGCCTGCTATGGGTATCATATTGGAGAGTGCATATTTTGCTCCGCGAAGCGTCAGAGAATCGGCAGATGCCGAAATCACGCTTTGGAAGGTCATGGTAGCAACAAGTACAACAGACACCACGCCGATTCCAAAATTAAACCATCCGCGAATGCCCCGCGATGCACCACTGATACCCTGCCCCGTGTCAATGGTTGAAATGAGGGAAATCGAAAATATAAGTGCTGATACAGGCAAAAGATTATTCGATAAAAAGCCGGATATAAAGCTTAAGGATAAGCTCATTCCCGAGGCGGAGGCGGAGGCGGTCGATGCTCCCGTGCCAATAGCCAACACCGAGCATAAAATCGGTATTATTCCCGAAAAGAATTCGCTTCCCGACTCTATACCGCTTTTAACCATAAATACCGTATCCTTCGCAAACGTCAGAACAGGCAGCGACAAGCACACTGCAAGCGCGCTTTTCACCGAAGGAGACAGCTCACCGATTTCAGAGCAAAATATCTCAGCAAGAGCAAATATGAGACTTATTCCCAAAAAGCGCAGGAAAGTTTTTAAAATTCTGTTTTCCTCTCCGAGAACAGCATCCTTTATAAAACCTAAAACAGACTCTATTCCAAAAAATCCCGAAAGCTCCTTTGTTCCTTCCGGAAATTCATCGGGCAAAAGCTCCAAAAAATCTTCATAAATATTTTCAAGCTCTTTCTCGAAATCCGTTTCATTTGATAAGTTCAAGACTGCAAAATTGCGGTTTTGAAAACTATTGTTGTCATTGTTGTTATTTTCTCTGTTTTCGCTGTATGTGAATGACGAAAGAGACAGCACAGTCAAAAAAACAAAAGCAAGTGTTAAAACTATCCTTTTCATTTTATTCTCCCAAAAGCTGCGCGCAAAGAGAAACCAGCTCGCTTATAAACGGCGCAGCTATCGTAATAAGCTCAAGTTTTGAGACGACCGCTATGCACTTGGCGACTCCGCCCTCCCCTATCTCACGACACACGTCGGAGCTTATCCCGCTAAGATACCCTATTCCTACAACCTTCATGGCTGCGCCCGTATATTCGGATATATCCGCATATGTCAGTATTTCATTAAACGTACCCTTAACCAAAGAGAGCGTTTCGGAAAAAGAAGAGATAACAAAAACCATACATACAGCAACAAACACCGGTGCACCCTTAAAACCAAAATTTTTCAAAAGCAAAGCACCTGCCGCAATTATAAGGAGTATAGCAATAACCGAATACAATTCACTGCTATTCAAAACGAAGACTCCCCTTCTATAATTTCTTAAAGCCCGAAGATGGTGCGCACCGTGTCAAACAAAGACGCAATTTCAGCAAACAGTATGACAAGAATAGCGACTATTCCTCCAAGCGAAACAAGCGACGCCTGATCGTCTCTTCCAACGCGGGATAGTATCTGGCAGGTAACCGCCACCGTCATTCCTATCCCCGCAACCTTCATAACAAAATCCACGTTCATAAAAATCCCCGCTATGGCCTATAAAGCCAAGATAAGTATACTGACAAAAGCAGTCGCAAAAAGCAGCCATGCCACTTTAATATCCTTTTCGACGGACATCTTTTCCGTCTTTTGCCTCTCTTCGAAGAACGAAAGCGTTTTTGACAGACGCTCGAGCTCCTCTTCGAGACACGACCTTCCAAATTCGGATAAATAACGGACAAGACGCAACTCGTCCTCTTTACCTATTAAAAAATGAGCGTGCGTAACAGATTCTCTGAAGCTGCGTTCCGCACGCAAAGCTCCGGTTTTTGTACAAGAGGTGTTATCGGTGCCGCACCCTAATATCTGCAAAAGACGGCTCCGCGACAGCTCCGGGCACTCAAAATCGGAAATTGCCTCGCCAAGCGTCTTTCCTGTACCGCTTATAGCGCCTCTTATATGTACGAGTAGCTTGCACACACCCTCATATTCTCCGAGTCGTGCTCTTTTATCGCTTGTATATCCCGAAATCAATGCCGCGGCACACACCGCCGCGATACAAATGCCAATAAAAGCCATATTTTTCTCCTAATCAATTTCGTAAGAGAAACGGCCGTCTTCCTTATAGAGCCTTACGAAGCGATTAAAATACCCCTCTCGTATCAGCGGAGCAATTCCCTCCTTCGAGGTTACCTCTCCGTAACTCGCGGCATGCGTAGTTGCTATTATGGGAACACCTCCCCTTCCTACTCGCAAGAGCGATTCGCCTTCCTCCGCGTTGCCTATCTCGTCAACCATAATAACCTCAGCTCCAAGAGTTCTCAGAGCAATTTCAACCCCCCGCGGCTTAGAATAACCGCAGAGTATATCTACCATAGCGTCTTTATAATCCGAGCCTATGAATTCGCGTCTTTCATCGACTACAACAACCTTTTTGATAAGTTCACGGCTTATGCGCCCTGCAAGAGCCCTCAAAGCAGAAGTCTTTCCCGCTCCCGGCAAGGAATATATAAGCATTCCGAGCGTTCCCGGTCGGTTGTAAGCTTCAAACAGCTCATCCTCGCACGAGCATCTTCCAGACGGTATTCTGAAAACCAGACCTCCTATACTCTTCGGCAGACTTCCGACATCTCCAAGTGTTCCGCATACCCCAACTCTCACTCCGAAATCAAGGCTTACAAAGCCCTCGCGCAAATCCTTGGTGTGGGCGTACAGAGAGCCGCCTATAACTCTGTCAAAAAGCTCGGACATTTCATTTGGAGTCACATCTGAAAACAGCGGTATATTCTCACCTGAAACGGATATGCTTGACCGACCGAAGCATCTTATTCTTATCTCGCACACTCTGTCGGGGAAATCTCTTCTGAAAGTCCCTATTCTTTCTATTTCCCTCGCAAGATGCTTAGGTATAATGCTCATAACGAGCTTGACCGCATTAAGCGACGGGCTGTGAGTCTTTAAATTCATTTTGTTCATACGTCTTTGTTGTTCCTTTTATATATCAATGTTCTTTTTTTGCTTGACAATTACAGTCATTTATGTTAGAATGATAGTTGGTAAAGGGCGGTTAATTCGCGCTTATCAAATCCTCAAACCTGTATTTAAGGAGAATTTCAAAATGAAAGCGACCGGAATTGTTCGCAATATCGACGAGCTCGGACGAATAGTTATTCCAAAGGAATTACGTAACAGAATGGATATGCCCGAAGGATCAGCCGTTGAAATATATGTCGAAAATGATAAAATCACTCTTTCAAGATATTACGTCGGCTGCCATTTCTGCAACAGTCAGAACGACCTTTACGAGCTTAAGGGCAAAAAAGTCTGCAAAGCATGTCTTGGGGATCTTGCCGATATGGCAAATCAAGCTTAATAGAATATATGCGCTACATCACAAAAAAATTATTAAAATTTGAAAGGATATAACAATAATGAAAGTTGTAACATTTGGAGAAGTCATGCTCCGTCTTGCTCCCGAAGGATATCTTCGCTTCACTCAGGCTGAAAAATTCGGAGCTGTATACGGTGGCGGTGAGGCAAACGTATCAGTATCTCTTGCAAATTACGGTATTGATTCAGCGTTTGTAACCAAGCTTCCGAAGCATGACATCGGTCAGGGCGCAGTAAATGCTTTGCGCAAATTCGGTGTTGACACCTCCATGATAGTAAGAGGCGGTGACAGAGTAGGAATTTACTACAATGAGAAGGGTGCATCTCAGCGTCCCTCAAAGGTTATTTATGACAGAGCTTATTCGGCAATAGCTATGGCATCACCCGCTGACTTCGACTGGGAAAAGATATTTGAAGGTGCAGACTGGTTCCACTTTACCGGTATCACTCCCGCTCTTAATCCTACCGTGGCAGGCATTTGCCTTGACGCGTGCAAAGCTGCAAAGGCTCACGGCGTTAAGATTTCCTGCGACCTTAACTTCAGAAAGAAGCTTTGGTCAAGAGAAGAAGCTTGCAAAACCATGACAGAGCTTTGCAAATACGTTGACGTATGCATCTCAAATGAAGAAGATGCTCACGACGTATTCGGAATTGACGCAGAGAATACCGATATCGCTGGCGGTAAGCTCAATCACGAGGGTTACAAATCGGTTGCGCGTCAGCTTGCTGACAAGTTCGGATTTGAGAAGGTTGCTATAACTCTTCGTTCCTCAATCAGCGCAAACGACAATGACTGGGCTGCTCTTCTTTACGACGTAGCAAGCGGTGAATATTGCTTCTCTAAGTCCTATCATATGCACATCGTTGACCGTGTAGGCGGTGGTGACAGCTTTGGCGGCGGACTCATTTATTCCTGCCTCAACGGCTATTCTACACAGGACGCTGTTGAATTCGCAGTAGCAGCTTCCTGCCTCAAGCACTCCATCGAAGGTGACTTCAATATGGTTACCGTCGATGAAGTAAAGGCTCTCGCAGGCGGAAACGGCACAGGCAGAATTCAGAGATAAAATCTAACTCATAAAATAAAGATTGACGGTGCGTACGCTAAATAACATCTAATAAACGTTGCACCGACAGAAAAAAAGACTGGCTCAGGTTGTAAAAATTAGAGCCAGTCTTTTTTATAAGTCAAAGGCAGAGACACCGAATAAGTGCCTCTGCCCATTTTTTATGTAAAATTTTTAATTGCTTACTGTATATCCCGAAAGATTAATTGAAATGACTTCATTTGCCGATACATAAGAGTTCAGCTCATTTCTGAATAAATCAAACAACGAACGATATACAAGATATTCTTTATAAGAATTTTCGCGTTCTTCCTTTTCACTGAAATGACCTGTGGGCAAGTAGTCCTTTACGCACGCTGCGGAATAAACCATGTTACGGTAGAAATCTACAACCTTAGTCGAGAACGCATATCCGTTACCGTATATCTGAGCAGCCTTTGCGGTATATGTTATAATGTCATCCGGGAAAGGAGTAGTTCTCTGATACTCATTCACCTCAGGAGCAACGTAAGTATCTGTAAGAAGATTTTCATTCCAGGAATCGAATGACGTGTAGTTATACTGAACAGGCATGACAGACGCTACACTTGATATCATTTCAAATACTACAGCACACTCAAAGCTAATGGCATCCTTACAGTTGATATAAAGCTTTTTGTATCCGTCTCTCGAAAGCTCATCTCTATAAGAATCCTCGTTTGAAGTAGAAGTTCTGGTTGACGAAAGCAATGTTTTGTATGCATCAGATACCGAGAACTTCAACGTCGTAGACTCGGTTACAAGAGACGCTCTCAGGTAATATTTAACACCGTCTATCTCCTGTTCGATAAATGCCGTCTTTTCGTCAGTGCTTAGCATAATGTTGCTTGCCGCGGTATGAACGACCCAAGCGCAGGAAGTAACCTTCGAGAAGGAGAGGTAATCCTGAACAACTACCGTCGTACGGTCGTTTGTAAAGAGAAGTCCGCGCGTTGCTACGTTAACAGCACCGCTGTAAACGTCAGTATTATCAATAACCGCATACATACCGTGCTCGTTATAAGCATAATCGGTAAGAGTACCGCCCGACTGAAGAACCTGACCTGCCGACATCGAGTTATTCGACGTAATGATAACTACGTTAGCACCGTCGCCGTTCATCCTGTAATATTCGTATCTCTTGGTGTCGTCAGAGTAATCTTTTACACCGTAGCTCTCTGCGCCAAGGTCACATATCCAGTTAAATCCTTCGTTTACATAAACAAAGTTACCTGAGTCAACCTGACCGCCGACAGCGTCATTTCTGTTACCCATGATACCGACGAAGAGCGCTCCGTCTTCCCAGGAAGAACGGCTTACAATACCTTCGCAGGACTCAAGCACGTAATCAAGAGGCATATTCACAGCCGCGCTGCTAAGTGCCGCATAGCTTGCATCATATGCGAGCGCATCCCACATAGTTGCGGGCTTTTTGCCAAGCTGACCGAGACGCAAAGCCGCAAGGTCAGTGTCACCAAGAGCAGATGCCGCATAGAAGGACATCTCTGTGGACTGATATCCGATAGGAGCATCGTGATAAGCCCAGTACTGATAACCCTCGGGAACTATAAGAGTAGACATAGAATACTCTGTCTGATATGCATAGTAGAAGGTCTTATCCATTCCCCATGTGCCCATGAGTCCAAAGTCATCGCCTGCGCTTGTATTAAGAGCCCAGGACATAAGGCAAAGAGAGTTTGTAGCGTAGCTCCAATAGCTGGGAGAATGAAGGAACGAGCCGTCGGGAGCGTACATATCGAGACCGATCTCTGTAAGATTCTTGAGGTTGTTTTCGATAAGCCACTTTGAATAAGTTTCATAAAGCGCTGTGTAGTGTTCTCCGGAACGTCCTTCTGCTTCAATGTTGTAACCTACACCGAGAAGAGCAAGAGAACCTATAACCATAGCCGAAGTACCGATTACGTTCCAGCTATCAGTAGCGGTGGTATAAGCCGAGAAGTCACCCTGAGTGCTAAGGAATGCACACGCAGCACCCGTCGATGAATAGTATCCTTGAAGAATACCGTGCTGATAAAGAGCCGTTTCTATGGGAGCAAGATCACGACCGTTTTCACTCCATACGTTATAAAGCCAGTCATATGCAAGCGCATAAGGTGTAACGGCATCCGCAAGGCTCAAGAAGTACGCAGGACCCCAGTGCTCCCATTTGCCCATCGAAACCGCCATATCGTATGCCAAAAGCGCATAATCCTTATTGCGGGTTGCCTGATACGCAAACGCAAGCGTAAGTATCTTGTCATTATACTCTCCGGATTCATTAAGACGTCCTACCGCATAATCATAACCGTTGTTAAGATAATCCTCTTCAAGAAGAGTATTGGGGTTGATTATTTCAGCTGCAAGGTAGGGATATTTTTTAGCTATCGGATTTCCTGCTTCATCCGTCTTCGGAGCAGTGTATTCAGCATATATCGCGTCGGCTTCTGCCTTTACAGCAGCGGTATAAGCCTTGACATTTGCATCCTCAGATGAAGAAATGGAATCAAAGTCAGCTTGAGTTGCTATAAGATAGGGGTGCTCAAAGTTATTTGTATTTGCTTTTACTTGATTGTAAACATTATTACCTTCAACATCATCGTAAATGAAACGCTTCATGATGTTGAGCATAAGGTTAAGATCTGTCTCTCTGTTCAAAAGATCGGGAGCCTCTGCAACTATAACAAGACCCATATCGTCGTACGTTACGTGATATCCCTCAAAGAGTATCTCGATATCATCAAGAGCAACGACTATGTACTGAAGTCCCGTCTCCGCGTCGGTCGCAAGACCGGGAGCCGCGGTAAGCTGAATGAGCTCACCGTTTGAAGTCGCAAGTGTTCTGCCTATACCGATAAACGTTGAACCGCTTGCGGTTGATATATCAAACGATACTCCATCCTCGTGCTGATACAAGGGGTATCCGACCCAGTCGAGAACCGCCTGCAGGGGAACATAAACCTTACCGTCAATCTTAACAGGCGCACCGTAAGACTTGCCTTCTTTGGATGTAAGAATGGAGCGTTTTTCTCCCGCGTCAAGGCAAGAATCAACGCCTACCTTCATCGCAAGACCTTCATTTATATACTGAGTAGCCGTTTTTGAGCCGCCTACTATCTCTATAGTCTTAGCCGCGAGTTCGTTTACGTTAACACCGTATCCAAGCGAGGATATATCGGTAGGAACACTCGCTCCGTTATAAAGGCTTACGTTATCAAAGCATACGCTTGCTCCGAAGTTGTTCTTTCCCGAAAGAGGCATACCCATTCGATAGTAATCAAAGGTGGATATTTCTTCAAACGTAACGGTGTAATAATAAGTAGCGTTGAGGTCCTTTTCCTTGCCTCCAAGACTGTTTGCCTTTTTAGCGCCTTCTATATTAAACGTATCCGAATAACCGAAATAAACGGTCATCGTCATGCATTTACCCATTCCGGAAACCGAAATTCCCTTACCTTCTTCGTCAGCGCAGCAAATGACAGCCGAATCAAGCGTGCCGGCTGCAACGGTGGAAACTGTTCCGCAGGTCGGACAAACTCTCTGGTTAACGGTAGTTACGAACGCTACGTGAATCCATTCATCATCGGTGCCTCCGACAAGGTAAGACGGAGAGGAAGCAGTTCCGTTCATATTTTTATTATTCGTAACACCGCTTACGGAAACAGTTCCAGCGCCTACAAGGTAAAGGTTATTATTTTTGATAGACGCAAGAGGGTATCTGTAGTTAATACTTCCGCTCTCTTTACGGTGAGTATAAACTATATCACCTATATTGGTAGAGTCATCGGTTTTTACGTCAAACTCCATGATAGTATATCCGTAGTTTGCTCCGTTTGCACCGTAGCTGAGCTCCATATAACCCTCATCTTGGCTGGTGCCCTCTACACGCGTATAATAATTGTAATCATAATCCTCGGTCTGCTCATATTCGACAGAGAATTTATGACCCCCGTCGCTTAAATTAAAACCGTTATCACAGCCCCAGCCTTCGCCGAAGGTTCTGTTGATAAGAAGCGTTATTCCGCCAAGGGAAGCATCCGACTCAGCGGAAGATTCACCTACGTCAGACGTATCTGCGTATGACAGAACCGCAAAGCACGAGATAAGGAACGCTATTATCAGAACCGAAGAAACGAATCTTATAAATCTGTTTTTCATTTCGTTACTCCTTCTATATTACTTGAAAATGCTTTTAAAGTATGAAACAATTCCGTCAAAGCTCCAGTTGCCTCTGAGCGAGCAAATGATATTTGCCGTTTGTTCTATCTGGGAATTTACCGTATTGGCACCGTTTACGAATTCAGTATACTTGTCATCGTAAACAGCCTTTGCCTCAGTAACACCTGCATAAGTTTCGTCAAGGTTAGCAAGGCAAGCGTGGCACTGAGAAAGCATCGCGTAAAGCGCGTCATCATCTTCAAGCGAATTAAGCTTTGCCGAAGAAGAAATGAATACCATGCAGTCAGCCTCGGTAGCCATTATTCTTGATCTGAGGTTTTCATACTTTGAAACGTACAGATTAATTGTTTCCTCGGAAATAGACTCACTCTTGAAGTTCATCGTATAGTAAAGCTCGGTTGCCTGCTCGTAAAGCGGTTTAAGCTCAGCGTAGGTATCATACAGCTCCATACGCGTCATAACGTTTACGAACTCTATCGTATTCTGAGCAAGAAGCTTTGCATAGTCGATCTCGACCGTTTCGAGCTGAGCCTTATATGCATCATTTGTGGAAACCAACGCCTTAAGCTGATTGTTTTCCATATCTATATAGCGCTCGTTGGCTTTTATGTACTGCTCAACGTATGTACACGTAGCCGCTTTATCTACAAAGGATTCCGATGCATTGAAGCCGGCGAGTCTTTCCGAAAGAATCGCAATATGCTCATTCTGCATCTCAGGCCAGAAGTAATCGTTTGCCGAATTGAATATAGCAAAGGCAACATCCATGCCTTCATAATCCGGATCGTAGTAATTATCAAGGAGTATGTCGAGTGCTATTTTCCAAAGCGCTTCCATCTGCGCTCCGTCTTTCGACCAGACACCCGTAGTAGTGTTTTTCATAAGATTGACAACACCTATGAAGCGCTGGCTATTATACTCACGCGTGTTCTGCGCAATAATCTCTTCCGCACTAGGCGTATCTTCGGTTCCTACGTAAAGCTCATACGCGACCTTAAGTGCGTTGTAAGAAGCCGTATGGGTAAGAAGATCGTAGCTGCTTATGCCTGCGTCAAAATAAACCTTTGCGTTCTCGTAGTGGTTTGTAAGGCGATTAAGAGAAGCTCCGTACTTTGCGCTATTGTCAAAGAGCTTCATATACTCGATGAAGCTTTTCGAGTTAGTGTCGGTACGAACGTACTCCTCAGCAGCGGCAAGCTCTGCTTCATATCTGTAATAGTCATCGTTTTTAATTATAGAATTACCTACCGAATCAAGGAACTTTTGCGCAGCAACAATCTTTGACGAACGCTCAAGCATGTTATCAAAGGTTCTCTCTACCTTAAGCACGTTATTTACGTAGTAGATGTACTTGTTCGTGTTTTCAAGATACATCGCCTGCCTAAGAGCAGTCATGATTCCGTCAACGTCATTCAGATATTTCAAATAAATGCTTATGGCATTTTCCACATCGGCGTTGCCAAGATAATCGCTTTTAACAGTGCCGCTTGCGCTGTCATAATAGTTATTTACGTGAGATTCCTTAATTACCTCAAAGGATTGATAGGAATTAAGCGCTGTGTTACTTCCGTCAGCGTTCTCAAGAACGCTCGCAAGGTAAACAAACTGATCCGTAGGAGCGAGCGCGCTTACGAGGTCCGGGTTATGAATACTCGTACCCTGATATGCGAGGAAGTTGTCAAATCCAACGACACCGGCTTGAGACTGGCATCCCAAACGGAACTGGAGAGGATATACGAGAGTTTCGCGATATCCGGTATTTTCAGGAGCATCAATAGCGTTCATAGTAGTAATAAGTTTTCTTCCCACCACGTTACCGTTCTCGTCCTTGTCTCCGTCCCTTCCTACGTAAACGTAGGTAAGAAGTGTATCGGCATCGTATTGAATAGCTATATGAATCCATTCGTCGGCAGGGAAGGTATACACCACTTTATTTGACTCGCAATTGTAGATTTTTATATTTTCTGTTTTAGCATCGAAGTATATAAGCCTAACCTCACCGTCTTTGGAAGTCTGTGTGTTTAGCATAGCCACGAGAAAGTTTGCCGTCAAGCCCTCGTAAGGCTTCTTCGTAACAGACTGAACCATTACCGTTTCACCGAGCGCATCCTTTACCTCATTGCCGTTTTCATCAAGCAGAGGCTCCATAATGTCAACGCGGTATTCCTTTACGTTTTCACCGGCAACATCCGGAGTAAGAACAGTCAGATCGGCAGCGGTAGCTATTCTTGCCTGACCTTCTGCAATATTAACTCGGCTTCCGCTTTCGTTGTAGTAATTGCCGGCCTCGTTTTTGTAAAGCACGGTGTTATCATCGGTGCGAATATAAAGAGTTCTCTCTTTTATGTCTATGTAGGTGCCGGAAGTCTCATAAACGTAAAATCCGTTAGCGTCAACATAAACCTTTTTTCCAGATTCATCCGAATAAGTGTTATCGGCAGCAAGATAAATAATCACGTCGTTCGGATCAATCCATGCAGCTCCAAGCGTCTCATGTACGTAACGCTCCTGATTTACCTCTACAGGACTCAAGAACGCAATATCAAACTCTGCAATGAATCCGTATATAGGAGTTTTCTCTATACTCGCAGTATCCGGATGATCTGCAAGCTTCGGCTGAATATAAAGGTCTTCGTATCTGCCGAGATTTTTGTTGTACGCATTATTGTAGAAATTAATGGTATAAAAGGAGTGAGCCGTAGTCTCCGAACTGCCGTATACGGGGAGAGCCGGACTCCATACGTTATTTGCAGATATAATACCACCGGGATTGGAAATAGTTCCGCTGTTGGCAATACTGCCGAACATTCCTCCCGTCGTACCGTCTTCAAATCCGTGAGACAAGATTTTCTTCATGTTCAAATATTCATCGATAGTCGTCTCCTGACCGGCATAAGTATTTTCATAGCCGGATGCGGCAGACACCGTAAGTGAGAACACCATTGATGCTACCACGGTAACTATGCAAAGAATTATCAAAAGGCTTTTCGTGTGTTTCATAATTCCTCCTTAGAATCTCAAAAAATCATTTTGATTGAACCTATTATAACATTATTTAATTATAAATTTCAATTGATTTTCTTTCTTTTGTTAATTTTGACTATAAATTTCTACTTTTAGCACAAACCGGAAAAGACGAATTTTTTCGGTTTTTAGCACAGCTTTGTAAAATGGATACTTTCAGTAGAAAATTCATTCGTAAAACACGTATTTCGGAAAAAAAGCATGCCGCGACGGTTTCTCGCGACATGCCTCGGATTATTATTATTTTCTCCAATATTTTCTGTCAAGCGACCTATACATTATCGCTTCGGCTATATGGTCCGCACCAACGGTCTCCGAGCCCTCAAGATCGGCTATCGTACGAGCTACCCGCAGCACTCTGTCATGCCCTCTGGCAGAGAGTCCGAGCGACTCAAATGCATTTCTCATCAGCTCGCTTCCCTCTTCATCGGGAGTACAGCACTTATGAAATATCTCACCCGAAAGGTCTGCATTCAGAATGTTTTTACGACTTCCGAGCGAAGCAAGTCTTTTTCTTGCGAAATCACGTGCAAAGTTGACACGCTCCCGTATATTTTCCGATGGCTCGCCCGGCTCGGTTTTGCCGGATATTTCATCGTACGACACCGCCGGCAGCTCTATCTCAATGTCTATTCTGTCAAGCAATGGTCCGCTTATTCGGTCGAGATACTGCGCTCTAGATGCGGGAGTACAGGTGCAGATTTTATCGGAAGAGCCGAAATATCCGCACTTACACGGATTCATAGCGCACACAAGTATAAAGTTAGCGGGATAAGTCACCTTAGCAGCGGCTCTCGTTACAGTAACTCTGCCATCCTCAAGAGGCTGGCGCATAGACTCTGTAACGCGTTTTGGAAATTCGGGAAGCTCATCAAGGAAAAGTACTCCGTTGTGAGCGAGGGATATCTCGCCAGGTCTCGGATTAGTGCTGCCGCCAACGAAGCCGACAGCGCTTACCGTATGGTGAGGTGAACGGAAGGGACGGGATGTTACCAGGTTTTCCCGAAGCGTGCCCGTCACAGAATGTATTTTCGTTGTTTCTATCGCTTCATCGAGCGTCATATCCGGCAAAATAGAAGGCAGACGCTTTGCAAGCATTGATTTTCCCGTTCCGGGAGGGCCTATCATAAGAACGTTATGACCGCCTGCCGCGGCTATTTCAAGCGCTCTTTTTGCCTTATACTGACCGCGAACCTCGGAAAAATCTCCGTCGTTATATCTGTTTTTTAAGTCAAAGAAGCTTTTATCGCACACGGCGGGCGCAATAAGCTTCTCTCCCTTGAGATGGCTGATAAGAGAACGAAGGTCATCGACAGGATAAACCGCAATCCCATCTACCACCGCAGCCTCACCGGCATTATCTCGTGGAACGTATATCTCACGCCGTCCGCTCTCCTTTGCGCATACCGCCATCGGAAGAACTCCGCGCACTCCTCTTACTTCTCCCGAAAGAGAGAGCTCGCCTATTATGCATTTATCGGAAAAGTCGCACTCATGCGGAATTATACCGTCACTGTGAAGTATTGAGCAAAGAATGGCAAGGTCAAGAGCCGTTCCCTCCTTTTTGCAGTCCGCCGGGGCAAGATTTATCATAATATCGAGCGACGGAAATTTTATTCCGCTACTCTCGCACGCGCTTTGAACGCGGTTTTTCGCCTCCTTGACCGCAGCATCGGGCAGTCCCACCAGCTCAAAGCGCGGAAGCCTGTTCCAGCTGCAGCACTCAACAGTTATTTCAAAGCCGTCAATACCCACGACACCGCAACTATAAACTCTCGATAGCATAGCAAACTCCTGTCAAATGTTTTATCGCAATTATTTTAGCACAACCCGACGAATAAATCAACCGTTTTGTTGACAATATGTTCTTTGCGTGCTAAAATATAATCATCCGATTTTCAACTGGAGGGAAAGAATTGAAATATATAAAAAACGTCTCGCTTTATGGGAATATAACCGATATCGGCATAGAAAACGGAAGGATAGCGTCTATTGAAAAAAACTGCGAAAAAGGTACAGATATGAACGGCCTTTCCGTATATCCCGGTCTTATAGATATTCATTCTCACGGCTGCATGGGATTTGATACGATGGACAAGGACGATAATCTTGAAAAAATGTCGGTTTTTCAGCTTGAGCACGGAACTACGTCATGGTATCCCACCACGATGACCATGAGCACGGAGGATATAATACGCGCCACGTCGCGCAATATTGAAAATTTGGCGGGAGCGCAAATACTCGGTTTTCATATGGAAGGTCCGTTTATAAATCCCAAGTACAAGGGCGCGCAAAACGCAGATTTCATTTTTAAACCCAACGCAGCTCTTCTCGGTCACTGCAAAAACGTCAAAATCATCACCATGGCTCCCGAGCTTCCGGGAAGCCGCGAATTCATAGAAAACTGCGATGCGGTTGTGTCTCTCGGTCACTCGGACGCGGACTATGAAACCGCAAAGGGGGCGTTTCTTGCGGGCGTCAAGTGCTTAACTCATACCTTTAACGCAATGCCGGGCATCCATCATAGAAAGCCGGGCCCCATTCTCGCTGCCGCCGAAACGGATAACGTTTACGCTCAGATAATCGCTGACGGAAATCACATTCATTCCTCGGTTCTTCACATGATAATAAAGCTTATGGGCAAGGAGAGAATAATACTAATCAGCGACTCGATGCGCGCGACGGGTATGGATGACGGAGAATATGACCTCGGAGGTCAGAAAACAATCGTAACTCACGGATTTGCACTTACAGAGGACGGGCATCTTGCAGGCTCTACCTCAACCCTCTTTGACTGCGTGAAGCATCTTGTTTCGTTAGAAGTCAACGCAAAGGATGCAGTTATGATGGCAAGCGAAAATCCCGCCAAGCTTATGGGACTGAACAAAGGTAAAATAGAAATCGGATACGATGCCGATTTTATATTCACAGATGAGAATTTCAATCTCGTCGGCACAGCTGTAAAAGGCGTTTTAAGCAAATAATTATTTACAAAAAGGTTATTTATGGAACAAAGAGATATAAGAACTGCCATGCTGATAGGGCATGCAGCACTTGAAAAATTAAAAAATTCACGCGTTGCCGTATTTGGCGTAGGCGGCGTCGGAGGGTATGTCGTCGAGGCGCTTGTTCGTGCAGGTGTCGGAGCTATTGACCTCATTGATAATGACACAATATCCGAATCGAATATAAACCGTCAGCTTATCGCAACATACGCGGTGCTTGGAAGGTATAAAACAGATGCGTTTGAAGAGCGTATAAAACTGATAAACCCCCTATGCCGTGTTAAAAAACACACCGTATTTTTCAATTCCAAAACCGAATCCTTGTTCAATTTCGGAGATTATTCATACGTAGTCGACGCAATCGACAGCGTATCGGGAAAAATAGCGCTTGCCGAAGCCTGCGAAGCGGCAAAAACACCTATAATATCCTCTATGGGTACAGGAAACAAGCTTGACCCAACTGCCTTTGAGATTTCCGATATCTATAAGACATCGGTTTGTCCTCTGGCGAGAGTTATGCGCACAGAGCTAAAAAAGCGCGGAGTGAAGGCTCTTAAGGTCCTCTACTCAAAAGAAATGCCAAGGAAGCCTTTGGAGTATGAGGTCGGCACATCGTCGGAGTCTTCTGCAAAGCGGGCGACACCTGCAAGCATTTCATTCGTTCCGTCCGCGGCAGGACTTATTATAGCATCAGAGGTAATACGCGACCTTACAAACGGGCTTATACCGAGCTGACACATAAAAATCCTCTCTTAAAGAGACAGATTTATAGATGAACTTCAATCTTAAAAACGGATTTACAAAATTTAGGAGCAACTCAAAAAACATAAGTTGCTCCTTTTTTATTCGACTGATGACAATTCATTTCGCATTAAGGTCCCTTTTCACTCTTTTCACTCTCTTTTCATAAACTGTAAAATGAAGTCTCGAAAGGAGAAGACGTATGAGATTTAAACGACCAAGACTTTTTAATTTCGGAAGCCTGCAAAGCTCGGTTGCCGCAAATTCAAACCCTATATCAAGCCGAAACATAAGTGGCAACATAAAAGAATCTCCCAATGAGGGAATGACAGGGGGCGGAAGATGCTCTCAGGGAAACAAAATTCAAGACGTAGGCAACTCGCCGTACGCATTTAATATAGAACACGCATCCGAGGCAAATCAAAACTTCCGTACCACGGTATGGACAGGAAGAAATCTGCAGCTTACTCTTATGAGCATTCCCGTGGGTGAAGACATCGGCACTGAAATACACGATGATATCGACCAATTTATCGGCATACAATCAGGTGTTGGAGAGGTGTGCATGGGCAGACTAAAAAACAACATGAATTATAAGCAAGCTCTGAACTCAGATTACGCAATACTGATTCCTGCCGGCACGTTTCATAACATAAAAAATACAGGAAAAAGTCCTCTTAAATTATACTCGGTTTACGCGCCAAGAAAGCACCCATTCGGTACGGTTGATAAAACTAAGGATGATGCCGAAATGCGTGAATCCGAGGGCGATGAAATGGCTTAGGCGAACTTCTGACCGTTTACGACCAAGCTGAAATTCAAGCCAAGCCTTCTTGCCGCGCTTCTGCAAAGCTTCATACGCACAAGAAATATTTCAAAATAGTCCATAATAGAGCTGATAGCCGTATCAATCGTAAGAAAAAGCGTGACGTTTGTCTTGTCCTCGGATAAAACAAGATCCGACTCGACTACGGAATAATTGACACGGTCATGGATATCAAAGCTTTGAAAATCGGTATTTCTGACACGGCTTCGGCGCACGTCGGATTTATCGGCAAGAATAAGAGCTGCCGCCAGAGCGCTTACGGGAACGCCCGTTCCCTCGTCGTGATTTCCTATCGCTGTAACAACCGCGGATATCTCGTCAGCGCTCATTCCCATCTTATCAAGCAGACGGAAGGCAATAATCGCTCCCGACTGAGAGTGGTCGACTCTGTTTACTATATTTCCTATATCATGAAGATAACCCGCTATTTTGCAAAGCTCGGCAGTTCTCTTATCATAGCCAAGTCTTGAAAGTATTGCCGACGAACGCTCCGCGACGATTCCCACGTGGGCAAAGCTATGCTCGGTATATCCAAGCTCCGCAAGCGATCTATCAGCTTCCGTTATATAGGTTTTTATATCCTTATCGGCTTTTATGATTTCATATGTTACGGTCATAATCGTTCTCCGTTTTATTTCGCTGTTTTTGTCTTTGTATTAATTATAACCCAAAAGCTCGGATTTTGCAATATTTTAATCAAAATTCTATTAAGGGTTGACTTTTTAAGAAAATAATGTTATAATACATTACACTATGATAACAGAGCACCATCCGGGCATGGAGATGCCCGGTTTGCTTTTTTAATCGGGAGAGGTGTACCATGGATGAATTCTTAAATTTTATACGTGACTTTAACATATATACCGTCATTATCAGAATAATTTTGGCTGCGATTTGCGGCGGAGTAATAGGACTTGAGCGAGGAAGACAGCGCCGCGCGGCAGGTCTTCGTACTCATATTCTCGTCTGCGTCGGAGCAGCGCTTACCGTTCTTGTAGGGTTCTACACAAGAGATATTCTCGGAGTATATAATTCAGACCCTTTAAGAATCAGCGCCCAAGTTATTTCCGGAATAGGCTTTATCGGTGTAGGAACGATTATGCTTAAGGGAAGATTCCAGGTTGTAGGTCTTACCACCGCGGCAGGCCTTTGGGTTACCGCGGCAATAGGAATCTGCTGCGGAGCAGGCTTCTACGAGGGCGCAATTGTTGCATTTGCCATTTCCGTATTCACAGTTATGGTCCTCAATAAAATCGAGCGCCGTATCAATGAGCACCGTTCAATATTCGGAGTTTACATTGAAATAAAATCCGACGCATCCGTATGTGACTGTATTAACGTTTTAAAAGAGCTTTATCATGCTCACGACGTTCAGGTAACTTCTCCTCGAAGTGGAGTTTCGGGCAACGTCGGCATTGAAGCCAGCATCCTTACGGGAGAAAAGCATCAAACAACCCTCGAAGAGGTTACAAATAAGCT
>JAZRHO010000022.1:0-8016 GCA_045644805.1 Eubacteriales bacterium
GGCAGATTTATTGCTTCTACGGTTACAAGAACACCTTTGTCGGTTTGATAAAAACGCGCCTGTCCTCGAATATCCGCATACTGCGAGCTTCCTAGAATTTGAGCAGCAGCTGACATCCTGCGTTTGAAACCTCTTATAAAGTTGTTTACATACATAAAAAGCACCTCGCATAAATTGCTTTTATCAGCGTATGCAAGGTGCTTGGTTTTGTTTCAAAAATGAGTGATTTTAAATAAGCATCTCTCCGCGAAAGAAGCTTTTGCTGCACAGCGTATTTACAGTGTTATCGGTTCTCGCTGCCGAACCTTGAGTAAAGCTCCTTAACGGCATAATAGGCAGCCTTCGGTTTTCTGTATTCGTTAAGAATACCCTTATTGTTGAATCCTCTTGCGCGGTTAATTCCCGCTTCAAGGCACGTGCGAACATCAGTAAACTGCCATATATAAAAACCTACGCACATAGAATCACCGTGAAAAAGTTCCAAAGCATGAGATATGAGCTTCGCTTGATATTCTTCGGTCCAATGTATATCGTCGAACGTATGGTGGCCGTAAAGTGCCGCAGCGCCGAATTCGCTGAATATAACCGGCTTATGAGAATATCCGAGTGCATCTTTTCTATCCCTGACGTCCTTCAAAAATTTGCTCCATGAATCCACCGTACCGCCGTACCAGCCGTGATATGCGTTTATGGATATAAGATCGCAGTATTCAAGGCAAAGATCCTCAAGCGGTTTATCGGTAGCGTAGGTCACTATTCTGTTACCGCCGTTCTCTTTCAAAAAATCATAATAAAGCTTTGTAAGAGAAATAGACACGGGGTCTTCGGTATGTATCTCATTATGCATTCCCCATATTATTATTGAAGGATGATTATAATAGTATTTCACCATTTCCCGGTGCATATTAAGCCCTTTTTCGATTACAACAGGATCAGCAAGCGCAGAGGTGCTGAAGCCCCACCCCCACATAGGTATCTCGCTACAGAAAAGAATTCCGCGTTCGTCAAGCATATCTAAAAACAGCTTTGACATAGGATAATGTGAGCCTCGTATGGCATTGCAGCCAAGCTCTTCTATTATATCAAGGTCGCGCTTCATAAGCCCCGCAGGAAAAGCAAAGCCCCAATCGGGGTGCTCCTCATGCCTGTTTACACCGCGAATCTCAATGCTTCTGCCGTTAAGACACAGAGCCCCGTCTTCGACTTTAATTTCTCTGAAGCCGACTCGGTCATAAAGATCATCTGTATCGGTCAGAGCGACAACCGTGTAAAGATTTGACTGTCCTATATCCCAAAGCCTTATGTCGGTTACATTGAATTCCTCACTTTCAACAACACAACTCTTGCGAGCGCCGAGAGTCACTCTGCCCGCATATCCTACTCTTTCTCCAAGGTAGCAGGTTAAAGCTGTATCCTCCTCTTCGTCAGATGCATTATACAGCTCAATATACATACGGCATAAAGCGTTTTTTCTTTCCTTATCAAGCCGATATTCGAGTCTCTGATTTAACACGCATATACCTTTAAGCACTTCTGCGTCAACACCTCTTATAATTCCTCCGTAGTGATACCAATCCACTTTAACCTGAGGTATAGACTGCTTATCAAACGAATTGTCGGCCAGGACAGAAAGCTTATGATATCCCATATCTACGTTCGGCACTATAAAATCAAATTGAGTAAAGCCTCCGTAGTGAGCTCCGAGGAATTTGCCGTCAAGCCAGACCTCTGCCGACGTCATAACAGCTCCGAAAACGAGACGGAGAGTCCCGCCAGAAAAATAGAAGTCCTTTTCATACCATGCTTTCCCTTCATATCCTAGAAGTCCAAGCTCGGTATTCCATACCGACGGCACGCTGACATACTGCGAATCCCGAAGTCCCAAATACCACTTTTCGTTGATTCCCCTGCCCTCTTCATCGGTACAAAATTTCCACATTCCGTCAAGGGACAGCGATACTCTTTTTACATGCTCGTCAAAAAGTCTTAACATGATCGTTGCCTTTCAATAATTGATATCAGATGGTATTATCGATATATGATATCTTATTCTAACACGAGCTCATAAAAATGTCAACAATCTCTCGTCTTAAAAAAACGCTGTATGACACAAAAAATTAACATTTTTTCAAGGCTTCATCTCCCCTATCAAAAAACCTTGATCTGCCAAAAAAACCGGCGTGCACAAATTTCGCAAAAAACGTTTTTATTCACAAAAAATGCAAACATATATTGTCATTATGTGGCTTTTGGTTGCTTTTTTCGCTTTTTGAATACTTTTTCAGACGCATTAAATCTTGCGAATCGACCAAAAAATCTTCTTTGCTGAAGAAGAAAAAGTGCCCCTTCTACTACACTTCGACTCTCTTTTTCGACTTTTTCCTTGATTTTTGCATACCATTATGATATAATATTTTACACAAATATTTTAAGACGCACACGTTAGATTGTGCCGGGCGCGCATGTGCGAGAGCTTCATGCACTCCAAGATTGGAGAAAATATATGTTGATTGAAATTAAAGACCTTAAGAAAAAATACGATCCCAAGGGCAGTTACGCCATTGAGGATATAAACATCCACGGAAACGCCGGAGAAATCATCGGCATTCTCGGTCACAACGGAGCCGGTAAATCAACCACCATCAAATGCATTACCGGGATGCACCCTTACGACGGGGGAACGATTTCTATTTGCGGTCACGATTTATCCCTTGAGCCCATCGAGGCGAAGAGAAACTTCGGATACGTAAGCGACGAGTTCACTCTCTTTGAAAAAATGACCGGCTTTGAGTTCATCAATTTCATGGCAGACATTTACAGAGTAACCGCAAACGATCGCGAAGCGAGAACGAAACGTTTTCAGGAAATATTCGCCCTCGGCGACTCCATATATAACCCTATATCGTCCTATTCGCACGGCATGAAGCAAAAAATAGCATTTATGGGAGCTCTCATTCACGACCCGAAGGTATTCATACTTGACGAGCCCATGGTGGGACTTGACCCATATACGTCGAATCAGGTAAAGCTCTTCTTTAAGGAGCACAGCAAACGCGGAAACCTAGTTCTCTTCTCTTCGCACAATCTTGACGTAGTAGAAAAGCTTTGCGACAGAGTTTACATAATCGACCAAGGTCGAATACTTGAGCACCTGGACCTCAAGACTTTCAAGCAAAAAGGTGAGGATCTTGAAAGCTACTTCCTGTCCATTACAAAGCGAGTGGCAAAGGTATGAGGGAGTTCCTTATATTATTCAACCACGAACGGCGCGAGCTCTTTCCCTCCTTTAGCAGGAAAAGAGGCAAGACCGATATTGCAGGTACAGTCATTTCGGTTCTTATAACCCTCGCGATAGCCGCCGTTTTCGTCTACCTCATCATGACGATAGCGGATAGCTACGTTCTCGTCAAGCAAGACAAGGTAAGAGATCCCGTTGCTCGATCGCATGAGCTCCTCAATTTCATTTACTCGGTAATAATGGCATCTCTTTCTGTAATGAGCCTTGAAAAAATGAGAAACACACTCGCAAGACGGCAAAACAAGGAGCTGTTTTTGCGAATGCCCGTCAAGCCTGAAACCATATTCTTAAGCAAGCTTTGCGCGCTTCTTATTTGGAATTATATTGCGGGCTTCGTGCTCATCGCCTCGGCAAATATTATATTTTTCATAGTGCTCAATCCGAGTGCTCTATTCTGGCTTCGCTCGTTACTTGTATGGCTTTTTATGCCGCTTGTATCTTTCCTTATAGCGAGTCTGTTTATCGTGCCGTACATCTTCTTGATAGATTTTATCAGCAACAAATATCTTTGTCTGTTTATCCTTCTTTCGCTTGCGCTGGTAGGCTCGTTCGTTCTTTATGCTCAGCTCCTTGCACTTATCCAAGGACTTTTTGAAACAGGATCGATAAAATTCCTATTCAGCCAAAAATTCATAACCGCGCTCCAGACAATAGCAAAGTTGACGTATCCCGCAAACTGCTTTGCTTCTATAACTCTCGGACGCAAATTAGGGCTCTCTATCCTTATCGTGTTCCTTATAGCGTTCGCTTCGGCACCGGCAGTATATTTCATTACAAAGAGACTTTATCATATAACTCTTTATAAAAATGACAGACAAATAAAGCCCAGAGTCAAAAAGAAAAGAAGCTTTGTTCTTCCTCCCTTTGCGGCACTTTTGCAAAAGGAATTTATTTCCGTATTCCGTGAGCCGAGATATCTTTTCTCGTACTTCGCTATGGCTACGGCTATGCCGATAATGGTATATTCGTGTTATACTCTGTTCGAGACCTTGATATTCAATGCTATCGGTATATCTATAAGCTTCCCTCTCGCGCTTGTAATAATGCTCGTGTTTTCGACTCTTACAAACACATTCTGCGCAACAAACGTCACGCGTGACGGAATAACCGCATTGAAAACCAAGAGCTTTCCGATAAAAGCATCATCGATTCTGCTCTCAAAGGTATTATTCTGCGATATAGTAAGCACGCTTTCGGTTATCGTAAGCACTATAATTTTAGGAGCTGCTACCGCTCTTTCCGCTGCTGACGCTCTTATTTGCGCGGCTATAACCGTTCTTTTCTCGCTATGTCACATCTTTTTGTCTACCAGAATAGACCTTAATCACGCAAGGGTGAGCGCAACTCCCGGAGAAGCCGAAGCTATAAGCAACAAAACAATAGCGAAGGCGGTTGCGGCAGGACTCTTATTTGCTCTGATAACAGGATTTTCATCCTTGTTCGCCTCTATATTCTCAAGCATTTCAATATCGGCTATTTCAATGAAATCTGCATATATCTACGTTTTCCCCTTGCTCTCTTTGGCTTGTTACGCTTGTATTTGTCTTTGTTATTACTTCATCGGAATTGAGAAAGCATTCAATAATTTAGTCAGATAAGATTGTCAAAATCCGCCACTTTACAAAAAGGAACAAAAAATGACAAAGAAATTAATCCTACTTACGCTGGCACTTCCCATGGTTTTAATGATAGCTCTTTTTTCTGCTACAAAAACCGTAAGCTATGCCATAGGCGTATCCGTTTCCTCCGTTGAAATAATTGAGGAAAACAAAATAATATACCTTGATCTTGACACAAGGGAAACTTATAAGCTCGACTTTGCGGTTTATCCGACTGCAGCCGAAAACAAGACGGTCACAGTTTCGACTGAGCCTCTTGCAACCGTTCCCTTGGCAGACCTTGGATTTGAGCTTTCCTCAGAGGGAAGCTTTACGGTAACGCCGAAATCGACCGGCGCCGCTAAGGTTTATATAACCACCGCGGACGGCGGATATCGTGACAGCGTGATAATATACGTGGAATCAAACACGCTCAAATCCATAGAATGCTCGGTATCAAGCGATTCCCTTTTCGTCGGTGAGAGCACAACGGTTTCAACCGTCTTTCTGCCTGAAAAACCCTCAAATACAATATTGCATTTTGAATCAAGCGATACGTCCGTCGTGACGGTAGACCAGAACGGAACGATTACCGCAGTCGGTAAGGGCGAGGCAAAAATTACCGTTATTTCCGATGCAGACGCAAATATCCGACAAACGATTAACATATCAGTCTATAACCGAGACGCTCTTGATATTGCGTATTCCGAGGTGACGCTATGGAATGCAGAAGGCGCTCTTCCTCTCTCGGTTGACGTAAATGAGGGGGACAGCTACAGCATAGCATGCGAGGTTATCGACGCTTCGGGAAATCCTACGAGCGTTCTTGAAACCGCCTTCGATTATTCCGGCACAAACGTATCCTTGATTTACAGCTTTAAGGATGACAGCTTCGTCGGCACGCTGACAGTAAAGGTTACTATGACGGCAAGCACGGGAGCTTCGGTCACAAAGGATTGTAAAATCACTCGTATAAAACAGCTCACCGCATCATTTACAAAAGAATTAGACTCGGTGTATGCAGGAGCTAACTCTTACCTGCCCTTCACGCTGACTCCGTCGGATGCCTCGGTTTCTTATGAGGTCTTCGTTTCAAACGCCAACCTCACCGCTGAGATGAAGGGTTCGCGTCTTACCGTTGTCGGAAAGATGGCGGGCACTGCAACTGTAACACTTAAGATAACCAGTACAGAACATCCCGAGCAATTCACCGAGATAACCACCGAGGTCGTCGTTATTCCGCGAAGAGTTGAAGTTGTTGAAAGCGGATCGACCTATGGAATAGAAAACATTTTAACGATAGGTAAATACAACTCTGACGGCACACTCGCAAGCTTCCGTCTGAACTACTCCACCTCAGCGGAAGAAGGAGATGGCTTTGCGGATTGCATATCCTGGGTATCCTTGGATCCTGACAACGTTACCATAACGAATGACGGATATATAGAATTCAAAAACAATACCTTTAAGGGTATAGTCGAATTTTACGCAAAATTCTCTTACGGCGGGTTTGAAACATCGTCGGAGAAATTCCGAGTAAGATGCATATCCGACGGTGTAAACGTTTATACGTACGAGGACCTTATCACTGCAACAGAAGCCCAAAAGCCCGTAATTCTCAGAGCGAGCATTAAAGAAGATTTCGGATATATAGGTAACGAATTCAATCCGTCGATTACCGTTGTCGAAACAACGTATGATAAGACATATTACGAAAATATCGGTCAAGCGGGCAATGCAAAAATCAAGATACTGATTCAGTTCCGAAACGACGTTTACGGAAACGGCTTTACTATAAATTCGGATAACGTTTCTTCAAATACCGCGTATTTCAACGGTCCTCTTAATTTCGTCGCGGCATCCGAGTCCGGAACAGGAGGTCTTATAAGCGTAAAAGCTCAGGATAACGTCTCGTTTGCAATCTATGAGGGTGTAACGGTTTGTAACATAGAACTTCAGGGATACGACTTCGGCGATAATGCGCAAAATCACGAGCTTTCTGACCTTGACTATGTAGGAACAGTTGCCGAGGTGTTTGGCGACAATGTAAGCATCGAATACTCAAGAATATCCAATGGAAGAACAGTTCTGAGGATTTTCGGCGATGAAATCACCCCTTCAAAGGTTATAAGAGTTAATATCAAAAATTGCGTTCTCAGCCGTGCAAGAGAATTCATTCTGAGAATGGGAAGCAATTGCTTTGTAGACGGCGATACTTATCTTCAAGGAGATAATGCTCAAGATAAGAAATATAACACTAAGATAGAATATAAGGACTTGTCAAAAACCGAAAAGGACGCATACGACAATGCCTTTATAAAGACGTTCGTCAACGTTAAAAACTGCGTTTTCGAGAATGCCGGAATTTTTGCCGTGGGAATAGATTCCCATTTCTCGGGAGCTCTGCTTGAGGACGGAAGAGATAACCAGACATTCGGTCAGTATCTCACACATTGGTATGACCTTGCAAAAACAAGCTACGGAGCAAAGCTCACCGTCGAAGAAGACGTTCGGTTCTATAATTGGAACAAGGTTGACAATATCAGCAGTGACACTCTTATTGAAATAACAGGAAACAACGATACCTTTAAAAAGATGGCACTCGATATAAAGGCTATGATAAATGCTGCTGCATCGAGTGAAACAAACAAAAATATCGTTTATAAAATCGGCGAAGACGATTACGTTCACGCAGGAATTGCCTTCTTCGGCGGAGGTAAAAACTACGGAATAGCCGAATTTAAAAATTATACCTCTCACACTCTTAACGGATATATAATTGACCTTAAAGATGCGAATCGCGCAGAGCTTAAAGCCGCGGCAGGAAACGAAAGCTTTTATTTCCTCTTGGCAGATTCAACGGGTTCATTCAAGCCCGAAAATCAAGCTGCAATATTAGCATCGGGTGACGAAGCTTATTCTTGTATTTACAAGTAAGTCTCTGAATTAAGCGTCGGTATACTGTTTTTGAAATTTTATAGGAGGAGTAGCATGAAAAAAATATTTACACTCTTATCTCTGGTGGCAACTTGTATAGCTGTTGTTGTTACGCTTGCTGCCTGCGAGTTTGGCGGAAACGATGACGTTTCCTATTCAATTGACAAAAGCAAATTTGAAGAC
>JAZRHO010000023.1:0-9582 GCA_045644805.1 Eubacteriales bacterium
GGGGAGATATACCAAAAGTGTATATCTCCCCTTGTTTTTTTGCAAAACCAAAGCTATCTCTCGTAAAGATAGCTCGTTTTTTTCGCAAGCTAAGGCTCCCCATATTATAGATAGCTCAGTTCTTTGCAAACCAAGGCTCCCCCCTCGTAAAGGGAGCTGTCGCGAAGCAACTGAGGGATTGTTTCTATATGAGGTATTATCTCAAAGTACGTATCTCTCATTGATACGCTTTTTTCCGTCTTCGCTCCGCGAGCTCTCGCAAACCGGCATAAAGCCAAGAAGAGGGAAGCATCGTTCTCTTTATAAGACAAAGCGGAGCAAAGTCTCAAAAAGCGCATCTTGAGGGGAACAGCCCCTCCGCTTCGCATACGCTCAGCCCCTCCCCTTGTATAGGGCAGACTTTAATTTACTCTCCGAAATTTATTTCTTCCTTAATTAAATTAAAGTAATATACCGAGAAGAATGCATATATAATGACGGAAGCAGTGACAAGAACACTAAACCACGGAACTGCCGAGGTTACGATAGTTGAATGAGATAGACCGCTTTCCGACGGATAAATAACCTTGACCTTTCCGCAAAGATAAACGTTAATAAGGTGCATAATTCCGCAAAGCGCGCAAAGTGCTGAAAGTATTGCGGTTTTGATATTCAGAGCTTTGTGGTAAGAATCATCGGATATAAGAGAGTCCTCTGCTGAGCGATATCCGAGGTTTTCTGACGTGTATTTTCTCATAACGATAAAGAACAGCACGGCAAGAGCGATATGAAGTATAACTTCAACTAAGGTTGCAGCCTCGTATGCGCGGTACGCGCCGATAGCCGCAGTGTTTCCGTATTCGAGAAGAGCGGAGTAACCATAGTTATCAAAGAATTTTATACTGAATAAATGTGCTGTCACTGATGCCCCAATATATAAAGCAGATACTGCGGTAACACCTGCAGTCAAATGCATAGAAGCCTTTGCATGGCGGCATATCTTTAAAAGTCCGACAAAGAAGAGAGCGCCGAAAACAAAGCCCGGTAAAAGATTGATTTCATTGAAGTTATCAAACTTCAAATCGATAGAAAGCGCCGCGGCAAAAACAAAGAATGAAAAAGTTGTTTTCAGAGAACGAATGCGTACCTTCTCTTCAAATTCATGGACCGAATTTTTGCCCGCAATCTCTTCAATAGCGTCAAGGAATTTTCCTTCCTTTTTTACGGCATTTACGTATTTTATGAGTCGTAAGAGCCAGACTCCGCCAAAAATCAATCCGAATGCCACGGATATCATAAGTGCCGTCGGATAATAAATAGAGCGGATAGACGCTGATGAATCATCAACGTTTCCCGTAAGTCTGAGCATTTCGGGCAGAACGTATAGAATACATTTGAAAACCGCGAAAAAGTAAGTAAATGAGCAAAGCGCATCAGTAGAAGTAAGCGCACCGTCTTGTATAAGCGATTTCGCTGAAGTCCTTTGACCTAGGTATGATAAAGCACTGAAAATATTTTTGATAGCCGGTATAAGATATATAAGCTCAAGTGCCGCAAAAACAAGTGCCATAAGCGCATATATAGCGTAGTCACCTGCGTTGCCCGAACGAACTATGCCTATAACTGCGAGACCTAAAAGCTTAGCGAGATTTATGTAAGCAAGCTTTACGAACGAGCTTCTTGCTTCCTCGAAGTAAGGAGCTGCATCGGCAGCTCGCAAAAAGACCTTTGCAAGAATAAAATATCCTATAAAATCCGGTAAAAAATCAAAAAGATTGATATTAGGGTTAAATAGCATAACCAAAGCGAAAATGATAAGGCCGTACGTATGCCTTTTTTTCGTTTCCTGCATGTTTATTTTTTCCTTTTCTGTTTTTCCTTTTTTTGAAGCTTTTTTTGCATTTTATATTCTGCGTATTCTTTGCCTTTTTGCTCTAAGCTGTCATAAAATTTGCTCATTGCATCAGATTTTGAAGCCTTTTTTTTGCGTTCCTCGTCACCCGGCATGCATATCTGCATGTATGCCTTATAGATTACCACCAGGTTCGAAAGAACGTAAACAAAAATGGCAAGAAGCACCGCAAAGTATATAAAAGCGGTTGCTTTTCCCAAGACGGAGCTTAAGAAGGGAAGAGAAAATACCGATGCAAATAGGTATATTGACGCAAGGGGTACCGATGCCTTTGCGGTCTTTTTCAGCGCGTCAGCATCGACTTCCTTTGCGACGGATTCTATTCCTCGCAGAATAAATATATTTAAAACGAACAGCAAGCAATATCTGAATGCGCTCATATAAGAGGATACTGCACTTATCCATTCGGCAGGTGCGAATATTTCTAAAACGGCGAAGAAAAATTCTATAAGCGCAAAAACCGCAAATGCAGAGGACGTAATCGCTCCGTACCTGAAATGCTTATTGACTGAGGATAACTGATAAAGCCCCATAAGCATAACCATAGCAGCGATAATATCGGTATATGCAAAGTATGATATATTGATAAGGAAGAAATATCCTATAAAAAGTATGCCGAATCCCATATCAGTTTGCCTGGTCCTTTGCCCAGCAGCAGTTTTTATATTTTTTGCCGCTTCCGCAGGGGCAGTATTCGTTTCTTCCTATCGTGCGGGTCTTATTAACGATAGGACGTCTTTGCGGCTTCGGGCCGGAAGCTCCCGTACCCGTCTCCTTTGCGACCTGAACGCGCTCTGTAGCCTGGCGCTTTGGAACTACGGAGAGTATCTGACGAACAGTATCCTCGCGTATTTCACTGGACATACGGTCAAACATATCCGCGCTTTCAAGTCTGTAAATTGCGACAGGGTCTCTTTGCGCATATGAGTTTAAACCTACGTATCCCTTAAGCTCATCCATAGCTTCAAGGTGGTTCATCCACTTAGTGTCAACGTTCTTTAAAAGTATAACCTTTTCTACCTCACGCATTGCGTTTTCGGGAACTCCCTCAACGGAGCTGAAGAGTTCGTCTTTTGAATGATAAATATCAAGAGCCTTGTTTATAAATGACTCGCGAAGAGCGTCTTTATCAAGGCGGCAAAGCTCATCGTGCGTGTATCGGAGCGGTTTGCCGTCGGTCAGCGTTCCGCTGAAATGATTTGAAAATTCGAGCGGCTGATATTCGTTTATATCATCACCGGGGAAGTAAAGATCAAAGCTTTCTGCAACAGAGCTTCTGATCATATCTTCTATTTTTTCACTGATATCATCACGCCAGAGCACCTCTGAACGCTGTTCATAAACAAGATTTCTTTGCTGATTCATGACGTCGTCGTAGGTAAGCACGTTCTTTCTGCGCTGGAAGTTCATAGCTTCAATGCGCTTCTGCGCTCTTTCGATAGCACCCGAAACCATTTTCATATCAATTGGCATATCCTCGGGAAGACCGAGTCTTGCTGCCATATCTCCGATTCTGTCCGAGCCGAAAAGACGCATAAGGTCATCTTCAAGCGAAAGATAGAAGCGTGATTCTCCGGGGTCTCCCTGACGTCCGCTTCGTCCGCGAAGCTGATTGTCAATACGGCGGCTTTCGTGCCTTTCAGTACCGATTATAAAGAGTCCTCCCGCTTCCTTGACCTTATCTGCCATAGGGCGTATCTGCTCTTTATATTCGTCGTAATATTTTGCAAATGCAGCGCGCGCTTCGAGAATCCTTGCATCGTCTGTATTGCTTGAGCCGTTTGCCGCTGCAATAAGCTCCTCCTCGAATCCTTCCTTTCTCATTCTTGCCTTTGCAAGATATTCGGGGTTTCCTCCGAGCATTATATCCGTACCTCTTCCTGCCATATTGGAAGAAATGGTAACTGCTCCGTAAGTACCTGCCTGAGCTACTATTTCAGCTTCTTTTTCGTGCTGCTTTGCGTTGAGCACGTTATGCGGTATGCCCGCCTTTTTCAAAAGAGCGGAGAGCTCCTCGGATTTATCTATGGAAATTGTACCCACAAGTACAGGCTGCCCCTTGTCATGGCATTCCTTTATCTGGGCGACAATTGCCCCAAGCTTTCCCCGTCTTGTACGGTAGACCGCATCATTGTAGTCCCGTCTTATCATAGGCTTGTTGGTAGGTACTTCGACAACGTCAAGAGAATAAATCTCTCTGAATTCGTTATCCTCTGTAAGAGCCGTACCTGTCATACCGGAAAGCTTTTTATACATACGGAAGTAATTCTGGAATGTAACCGTTGCAATCGTTTTTGATTCCTTCTGTATCTTTACGTGCTCCTTAGCCTCGATAGCCTGATGAAGACCCTCGTTATAACGGCGTCCGGGCATAAGTCTTCCCGTGAAGCTGTCAACTATAATGACGGAATTATCCTTAACTATATAGTCAACGTCGGATTTCATAACACCGTGAGCGCGTATTGCTATGTTAATATGGTGGTAAATCGTGCTGTTTTCGGGGTCGGAGAGGTTTTCGATATTAAAGAAACGCTCTGCCTTTTCGACTCCGTGCTTGGTAAGAACTGCCGTTCTCGCTTTTTCGTCAACGATAAAGTCCTCACTGTAAAAATCGAGGTCCTCCTTCGTATCCATCTCCTTTATAACGTGGCGGCTCATTGTGCGCACAAGACGGTCTGCCATATCATAAAGCTCTGTGGATTTCGAGCCCTCGCCCGAAATGATAAGAGGCGTTCTTGCCTCGTCTATAAGAATAGAGTCGACCTCGTCGACAATGGCAAAGGCATGACCGCGCTGAACGAGTCTTTCCTTGTAAACTGCCATATTATCACGAAGATAGTCGAATCCGAGCTCGTTATTCGTGCCATAGGTTATGTCCGCAGAATATGCGCGGCGCTTGTCGTTTGACGACTGACCGTGAACTATAAGACCGGTAGTAAGACCTAAAAATCCGTAAACTCTGCCCATTTCCTCACTGTCACGCCTTGCAAGATAGTCGTTTACGGTAACTATATGAACGCCCTTTCCCGAAAGCGCATTGAGGTATGCGGGGAGAGTTGCAACTAGGGTTTTTCCTTCACCGGTTTTCATCTCGGCAATTCTTCCTTGGTGGAGAAGAATACCGCCCATCAGCTGAACTCTGAAAGGACGCTTTCCAAGCACGCGGAAGTCCGCCTCGCGAACGAGCGCAAAGGCATCGGGAAGTATATCGTCAAGCGTCTCACCGTCAGCAAGGCGAGCTTTGAGTGTATCTGTAACCGAACGGAGCTCATCGTCGCTCATAGCTTCATATTTCGATGAAAGCGCTTCTATCGCGTCGGTTGTATTTATGATTTTTTTAATCTGCTTTTCACTGTATGTTGCGAAAAGCGAAGAGAAAATGCCCATCAGTCATCCTCCGAGAAATGTTATCTTATATATTTTACCACATTATATCCTAAAAATAAAGAAATAAATGTAAATATTTTAAAAAATATAAAAAGTATTGACATTTGCCTCTTTAGTGGTAAAATAATATACATAAACGCTCGAAAAACGGGAGAAACTCTAAAATGAAAAGAAAAATCAATATTGTACTTTATTCACCCGAAATTCCTCAGAATACAGGAAACATTTCGCGTACATGCTCTGTAACAGGTACTGCGCTTCATATAATTAAGCCCATCGGATTTGAAATATCCGATAAAACCTTAAAACGTGCGGGACTCGATTATTGGAACACTCTTGAGGTTTATTATTACGAAAACTATGAAGAGTTTGCAAAAAAGCATGCAAATGCTAACATTTTTTACTTTTCCGCTCATGCAAAGCATAGATATACCGACGTAGAATATGAAGGAGAGGTATTTCTTATGTTCGGAAAGGAAACCGCAGGACTTCCGAGAGAGCTTATACTGGCAAATCCCGATACCTCTGTCAGAATTCCGATGCTTCCGGAACGAAGATGCTTGAATCTTTCAAACGCTGCCGCTATTGCGGTATATGAGGTGCTCAGAAGATGGGATTTTGACGGAATGCTTTGCGAGGGGGAATTCGGGGCATAAAGTACGAAGGAAGGCTCTGAATGAAAAACACCGATGCTTTGCTGACGCCCGTTCTTTTGGGCGGTGATCTTAATGCATATTCCATGGCAACAGCATATGCCAGATATAACGGCTCGTATTCTCATGTGTTTGCAAGAGAACGGCTAGCTCTTACCGACATGTCACCCTATATAAAACTCCATACGATCAAGGACCTTGACGATTGTAACGTCGCGGTTCCCGCTCTTTTGGATTTTGCAAAAGAGAATTCGGACAAAAGATTTATTCTTATTCCTTGCGCTGATTGGTATATGGAGATGCTCGAATATGCCCGCGACGCGCTCGCAGGGCATTTTTATTTCTTTATCCCCGATTTTGAAATATGGCGTACAACTTCGGATAAAGCGATATTTTTGTCTATCTTAGATAAATACGGTATTCCTCATCCCAAAACTGCCGTTTTTGATGCCTCTCTTCTTGAATTTGAAAAGAGGGGAATGAAGATGGAGCCGCCGTTTGTAATTAAGCCTTCGGACAGCAGTGAATATTGGAGAAATTCCTTTGAAGGCATGAAAAAGGTGTATATAAGCCATTCGCTCGATGAGGCAAAGCACATAGCCGAGCGTATATTTGCATCAGGTTATGGTGGTAAGATTCTTCTCCAAGAATTTATAGGTAAGAAAAGCTCTCCCGCATCAGCCTCTGTTTTAACTACCTATTCAAATAAACGCGCTAAGGTAATACGTGCGGTGATAGGAGACGTGTTGCTTGAGGAGCTTGCGCCGAGAGCCAGAGGAAACTATTCCGCAATAGTTACAAGACCGCTTGATAAAATATGCTATAAAATCATAGACATGCTTGAGGGAATAGGTTACACGGGTATAGCCAATTTCGATATTCTTTATTCAGAGGGAAATGGCTATTGCCTCGAGCTAAATCCCCGTCAGGGCAGAAGCTTTGATTATATAAGAGGCGCCGGCATAAGTCTCCCCGCGCTTTTTGAGGCAGAATACTCAAATCAAAATATTGCGCCTGTTTTTTCATACAAGGAGACTTTATGGCGCGCGGTAAAACGTACTACCGTGGTAAAATACTCGCGCAATAAAGCTCTTTTGTCAAAGGCAATGACGCTTGAAAAGAACGGAGCTTCAATATCGCCATACGATTTTCGCGGAGATAAAAAGCTTATGAGAAAGTTGTATGTTGCGGTGCATCTTTCCAGGGAAGCGAAGAGATATAAAAAATACGGGGAGGACGGTTTATGCTGCTGAGCGCCCTCCTTTCAAAAGCGGATATTATAAGCGTTGAAAATTTTGAGGAAAGAGAAATTTCACTTATCACGGAAAATTCAAAAAAAGCTCACAGCGGGGCTATCTTCGTATCAATTCAGGGAGTAAGGTACGACGGAGGGGATTTTATTCCTGAAGCAAAGGGGCGCGGATGCCGCGTCTTTGTGTGTGATGCAAAATCACCTATTTCGACAAAAGAAACGATAATTTTGTCTAAAAATCCGAGAAAAACATTGGCAGAATTGTCAAAAGCTTTGTGGTTCAGCGATTTCAGAAATATGCATATAATAGGAATTACGGGCACAAAGGGAAAAACCACAACAGGGAAAATGCTCCTTGAATGTATAGCAAAACGAGGTATAGGAGTGGTACTGATAGGCACACTGGGTGTAGAATACCGAGGAGTTGAAAGACCTTCGGTTTATACTGAAAATACCACTCCGAGCGCACCGTTTATTTACGAAACTGTAAACGAAGCCTATAAAATGGGAGCAAGAGCGGTGATAATAGAGGTATCAAGTCAGGCGCTCGACTGTTACCGTGTTTTCGGCATACCGTTTACCGTGTGCATTTTTACCAATTTTTCTCCTGACCATGTAGGTCTTTACGAGCATCCCTCATACGAGGAATATTTTGATGCTAAGCTTAAACTCTTTAAAGATTACGGCGCGTCTTTATTCGTCATCAATGCTGATGATAAATGCGCGTCAAAATTTTTTGATATAGGTCTGAAAACAGGGGCGAAATGCGTAAAAGTATCATCTCGTGAGCCCGGTGATTTCTTTTTTGAGGTAAAGTCATCAGGTCTTTTGAAAACAGAATTTTCACTTAACGGATGCGAATTTAAGATACCGATGGGCGGGGAATATAATGCCGCCAACGCATCGCTGGCGCTTGCTGCGGTCTCTACTCTCTTTAACGAGACTCTATCCTTTTTCAAGACTCCACTCGAAGAAGTAAAAGTGAGCGGCAGATATGAGGTTTATGAATTGTGCGGAGTGAATATAATTATTGATTTTGCTCATAATGAAGAAAGCTTTAAATCAATATGCACCAATGTACGCAGTATAGCACGCGGGAGAATAATTTTGGTTTTTGGCTCGGTGGGCGGTCGTTCGCGTTCGAGACGGAGAAGTATTGCTGCCGCGGCAGAAAAATATGCCGACTTTTCGGTAATAACCTCTGATAACCCGGGATACGAGGATGCGGATAAAATATGCGAGGAAATCTATTCATACTTTTCTGATAAAACAAAAGCAGTAACTGTTACCGATAGGGAGGACGCTATAAAATGCGCACTATCATTGTCAAATAAAGACGATTTTGTACTTTTACTTGGAAAAGGACATGAGAAATTTCAGGAAATAGGAGCGCAAAAGATACCGTTTTGCGAAAAAGAAATTTTGCTTTCCATGGGAGCTTTGCCGATTTGATTTCAACTTTATCCAAAAATTAATACTTGATTTATTGACTTTTTGCGCGCGTTATAATATAATAGTGTAGATAAAAAACGAAGAGGTAACAGAAATGACAAAGATAGACATATTCTCAGGATTTCTCGGTGCGGGAAAAACTACGCTTATAAAGAAGCTTATCAGTGAAGCTTACGCAGGCGAAAAGGTTGTTCTTATCGAAAACGAGTTTGGCGAGATAGGTATTGACGGCGGATTTTTGCAGGATGCCGGTATTGAAATAACCGAAATGAACTCCGGATGTATCTGCTGTTCGCTCGTAGGAGATTTTACGAAGGCTCTCGGTAAGGTTCTTGAAGAATATAATCCCGATAGGATTATTATCGAGCCGTCGGGCGTCGGAAAGCTTTCCGATATTATCAAAGCCGTTCAAAAGCTCGATTCTCCAAAAGTCAAGCTCAATTGCTTTACCACCGTTGCCGATGCAGGAAAATGCAAAATGTATATGCGTAATTTCGGTGAATTTTATAACGACCAGGTCTCATCTGCTTCTGCTATAGTGCTTTCTCATACCGATAAGGCAAGCGATAAAAAGGTTGAAGAAGCAGTTGCGCTTCTCAGAGAGCACAACAAGAATGCTGTTATTATAACAACGCCTATGGACAAGCTTTCGGGCAAAGAAGTTCTTGAAGCAATGGAAGGACGCCATACTCTTGAGGATTCTATTGCAAAGCTTGAAGAAGAAGCTCGGCATGCACACCATCACCATCACGAGCACCACCATGAGCACGGTGAGGAGTGTACTTGCGGATGCCACGAGCATGAGCATCATCACCACGAGCATCACCATGAGCACGGTGAGGAGTGTACTTGCGGATGCCACGAGCATGAGCATCACCATCACGAGCACCACCATGAGCACGGTGAGGAGTGTACTTGCGGATGCCACGAGCATGAGCATCATCACC